>JAJTHX010000089.1 GCA_021300125.1 Betaproteobacteria bacterium
GCAGCGCGCCGTCCATACCAGGCACCACGGGCACGCCGGCCTTTTTCATCGCATTCTTGGCGCTGACCTTGTCGCCCATCAGGCGGATGGTCTCGGCCTTGGGCCCGATGAATGTGAAACCGCTCTGCTCCACGCGTTCGGCAAAATCCGCGTTCTCGGACAGGAATCCGTAGCCGGGATGAATGGCCTGGGCATCGGTGACCTCAGCCGCGCTGATGATCGCCGGCACGTTGAGATAGCTCGCGCTCGACTGCGCGGGGCCGATGCATACCGACTCGTCGGCCAGGCGTACGTATTTGGCCTCGGCGTCGGCCTCGGAGTGCACGACCACGGTCTTGATGCCCATCTCGCGGCAGGCGCGCTGGATGCGCAGGGCGATTTCGCCGCGATTGGCGATCAGGATTTTGTCAAACATGGGTTTCATCGGCCCGCCTTGCGGCGGCCGGAACGGTTGCGAGCGCTCATCCGATGATGAACAGCGGCTGGCCGTATTCCACCGGCTGGCCGTTTTCAACCAAAATCGCCTTGATCACGCCGTCACGGTCGGCCTCGATCTCGTTGAGCAGCTTCATCGCCTCGATGATGCAAACCGTGTCGCCGCTTTTCACCGCAGCGCCGACCTCGACAAAGGGCTTCGATCCAGGCGCCGAGGAACGGTAGAAGGTGCCGACCATCGGCGACTTCACCGCATGGCCTTCGGGCTCGGCCTCGCCTGTCTCGGCCGCCGCGGTTGCGCTGTCGGCGGCCTCTGCCGCCGGAATCACCACTGCCGGCGCGGCTATCGGCGCCGCCATCGCAGTGGGCGCAACGCCGCCAAAGCGGCTGATACGCACCTTCTCCTCGCCCTCGGTGATTTCGAGTTCGGCAATGCCGGACTGTTGCACCAGATCAATCAGGGTTTTCAGTTTTCTCAGATCCATGTGGGTCCTCGTTCAGCCTTTGTCGCGCAACTGGCGCAGGGCGTAATCCAGCGCGAACTCGTATCCGGCCGGCCCCAGCCCGCAGATGACTCCCGCGGCCAGATCGGAAAAGTACGACTGGCGGCGGAAGGCCTCACGCGCATGCACGTTGGAAAGGTGGATTTCGATGAAAGGTATGGCCACCGCGGCCAGCGCATCACGCAGGGCCACGCTGGTGTGGGTGTAGGCGGCGGGGTTGATCAGGATGAATGCGGTGCCATCCCGCCCGGCCTGCTGTACACGCTCCACCAGACCGGATTCGGAATTGCTCTGGAAGCAGTCCAGCATCGCGCCGGCGGCTGCGGCACGCTCACGCAGCCCGGTTTCGATCTGGGCGAGGGTGGTTGCGCCGTAGATGCCGGGCTCGCGTGTTCCGAGCAGATTGAGATTGGGCCCGTTGATCAGGAGCAGTGTGTTCGGTTTCAAGCGGCAGCCGATCCTGGGTGAAGTTCACAGTTATAATCCAGGCACAACGCCCTGGCCGTCACCACAACCGTCAACACCGACCGGGGTCGGCGGCAACTAATTGGAGTAGAGGCGATTTTCCCAGAAATTGGACTCAATTGTCTAATTTTAAGCGAAAGTTAGCGCTTTTTGAGGCCGACTCTCCCGCCCCTGCCTGCCGCAGCCTGCACCTACTCCCACGCCTCAACCAGCACCGCTGGCAGCATGGTTGCGGCCTGCATCCCTGCCCGAAAAGCTGGCCAGCCCGGATTCATCCGCCAGCCATGCCGCCGCCTGACCAAACCCGTTTTTTCACGAAGTTAAGCGATGTAAGCCGAAGTTCAGCAATAAATAACCGCTGAAGAACGATTTATCCGATTCGGTCCGGAAGTGTGCTGCCGGCAAAAATATGCAATCAAATCAATGGGTTAATTGATTGCCGCAGATCCTGCTCAGTCACTTTGCCGAGCAGGCGTCCCGCCAGGCGGCCCTTGCGATCCAGAATGGCTGTATAGGGCAACACGCCGGCCTTGTTGCCGGCCAGCCGCGACAACTCGACCGCCTCGATGCCCGCTAACACCAGCGGATAGTCGATTCGGAATTCCTTGGCAAAATCAATGACTTTAGACGCCTGATCAATGGAGATACCAACGAATTCAACATTTTTACCGGCATATTCACGACGCAGCCGGATGAACATGGGGATTTCCTCCCGGCAAGGCTCGCACCAGGTTGCCCAGAAATTGACGATCAGGACCTGGCCGCGCAGCTGATCCAGTTGCGCGGGCTGGCCGTCGAGACCCTGGTAGCGATGGGCAAGAATGGCCTCACCCGCAGTCGCATCGGCGTCGCCCCCGAGAACCCCAAGCCGCCAAAGCTGGGCGATCACCCCGCTGCCCAGCGCCAGCACACCCAGCCCCGCTACCAGCAGGCCGCGCCGCAGTGGCGTCATCGCGCACCCAAGGCGAGGTCTAGCACCCCAGCGAACTTGCCGGCGGGCTGGAAGCCGATGACCCGCAGACCTTGAATTTCGCGCCCGGATGCGTCGAAAAAGACGATGCCCGGCGGACCGAAGAGGCGGAAACGCCGGAGCAGTGCCTGGTGATCCGCGCTGCCGGTCGTGATATCGGCCTGGATCTTCACCATCTTCGCCAGCCGCTCCCGCACCGCCGGATCGGTGAAGGTATATCGCTCCATTTCCTTGCAGCTCACACACCAGTCGGCATAGAAGTCGAGCATCACCACCTTGCCCGCAGCGGCGGCGATTGCAGCGTCAAGCTCGCGCTCGTTGGCCACTTTCTGGAAAGCCACGGGCCCGCCGGCCGCGACCGCATTGCCCGCGCGCAGGTCCGACAGCGGCTGCAGCACATCGCGGCCGCCGGACAAGCCACCCACCAGGTAGGCAATGCCCGCCACCAGCAGCAGGATGCCCAGGCCCTTGCCGGCCCGCGCCGCGCCTCCGGCATGCGGCGGCAGGGGATCGAGCGCGTGCAGGTATACCCCGCTGAAGATCAGCAGCGCCGACCACGCCAGCATCTGCACTGCCACCGGGATGACCGGCGACACCAGATACACCGCCACCGCCAGCAGCAGCATGCCGAAGCAGCGCTTTACGCCTTCCATCCACGGCCCCGCCTTGGGCAGCAGCGTGCCGGCCGAAGCACCCACCGCCAGCAGCGGTACGCCCATGCCCAGCGCCATCGCGAACAGTGCAGCCGCACCAAGCAGCGCATCGCCGCTCTGGGAGATGTAGAGCAGCGCGCCGGCCAGCGGCGCGGCCACGCAGGGACCGACAATCAGGGCCGACAGCGCCCCCATCACGAACACGCCGGCGAAGCGGCCGCCGGGCAGGCGCCCGCTGGCCTCGGCCAGCCGCGACTGCAGCGCCGTCGGCAGTTGCAGCTCGTACAGTCCGAACATCGACAATGCAAGCGCAACGAACACCAGCGCAAAAGCGCCGAGCACCCAGGGATTCTGCAGCGTTGCCGCGAGCATCGCCCCGGAAAGACCGGCGGCGACTCCGGCCAGCGCATAGGTGATTGCCATGCCCAGCACGTACGCCACGGACAGCATGAAGCCGTGCATGCGCGTGACTTTTGCGCCCTGCCCGACGATGATGCCGGAGAGTATCGGCACCATCGGCAGTACGCAGGGGGTGAACGAGAGCAGCAGGCCGAAGCCGAAGAAGCTGATCATCAGCCACAACGTGGAGCCGCGGAACAGATCGGCAATCAGGGTGTCCTCGCCGCGGACCGCGGACCCGGCCGCGGGTCCCGAGACTGCGGCAAGCCGCAGCTCGGCGCGCTGCTCGACGGGTACATAGCAGACGCCGATGTCCGCGCAACCCTGGGACAGCGCCTTCAGCGTGAAGCGGCCGTCGCCGGCCGAGCTGACCGGAATCACGATGCGCAGGTCACCGCGATACACCTCGGTTTCACCGAAAAACTCGTCCTTCTTGCGCTCGCCGGGGGGCAATCTCGGCTCTCCCAGCTGAACCGCCGCGGGTTCCGCACTGAAGCGGAACTTGTCGCGATACATGTAATAGCCTTTGGCGATCAGGTATCGTACCTCGATCGCATCGGGCGCGACCACGCGTGCGCTGAAGACGAAGGCTTTCTCCGGCTCCAGCAGGTCCGGCTCGGCGGCACCCGCATTGACGGCAGGCGCCAGAAAAAGGGCCAGGACCAGCAGCAAGCTGCGCAGGAGCACCGTGGGAATGGACAGGGTCATCAGGTCAGGTCGTCTCGTCCGCGACCCATTGCAGATAGCCGGGAAAGCCGCGGCTTAATGGGACCGCGATGATTTCGGGGAGTTCGTACGGGTGACGCTCGACCAGCGCCGCCTCCAGCCTCGGATATGCGGCGGCGCTGGTCTTGATCAACAACGGCACTTCTTCCGCGCTCTCGACCTTGCCCTGCCAGCGGTAGCGCGAACGGCAGGGCGCGAGGATGTTGACGCAGGCGGCCAGCCGCAACTCCAGTACATGGTCGGCCAGGGCCTGCGCGGTTGCCTCGTCCGGCGCGTTGCAGAGCACCAGCAGGACACCCGGGTCTTCAGCGCGCATTCGCCGCATCCCGCCGGATCGCTGCGGCAGCCGCCACGCCTTCATGCACCGTCGGATAACGCAGGCGCACCCGCAGTTCGCGCTTGACCCGGTGATTGACCAGCCGCCTGGACTCGCTCATGAACGAATACAGCATTTCCGGCAGCACCTGCCGCGCCTCGGCGCGCGGCAGCCTGGGCGGCCGCGGCAGGCTGAAGCGGTCAGCGACAAGATCAAAGTAATCGCCCATTTTCTGCGGCGCGTCGTCACTCGCGTTGTAGCTTCGGTTGGCCTGGCCGCGATGCAGCGCCGCCACCACCATCCGCGCCAGATCGTCGGCATGTACATGGTTGACGTAACTGTCCTCGTGCTCGAGCAGCGCCGGGGTGCCACGCTCCAGCCGCGCGATCGGCAGGCGATCCTCGGCGTAGATGCCGGGCACGCGCAGTATGCTCACGCGCACGCCGCTGCGTGTACCCCATTCACGCAGGCGGCGCTCGGCATCGGCGCGGCGCCGCGCACGCGCCGTCGAGGGCCGCAGCGGACTGGTCTCATCCACCAGCGCGCCGCTGCAGTCGCCATAGACGCCGCTGGTGCTGATATAGACAAAGTGCTGTGGTAGACTGCGCGCCCGCGCGAGGGCGGCAATCAGGTGCGCGGTGCGGGTATCGGCAGTGCCGGTGGACGGCGGCGGCGCTAGATGGATGACGTCGTGCGCGAGACCGGCCAGTGCGGCAAGGCTTTCCGGCCGGTCGAGATCGCCGGCGAGCGGAATGATGCCCTGGCTGCGCAAACCGGCAAAGCGGGAGGTCTCGCGCGTCAGCGCATAGACCCGGTAGCGCGGGCGCAGCAGTCTGGCGACGCGGGTGCCAACGTCGCCGCAGCCGATGATCAGCAGTCGCTTCACGGTCATCGCGTCGCCCACATCGCATCACACTGGTTGCACCGGAATCGCATTTTCAGGTCATCGTTTCGCATACGGTATGCAGCCGTTCATTCTAGCTCAAGCCCACCCCAGCCCCCGCCCAGACCAGCCATGAACCACCGGATCACCCTGATGCCCAGTGGCCACACCTGCAGCGCGCAGGACGGCGAAACCGTACTCGAAGCCGCGCTGCGCGAAGGGTTTCTGCTGCCCTACGGCTGCCGCAACGGCGCCTGCGGCTCGTGCAAGGGCAAGGTGCTGCAGGGCCGGGTTGACCACGGCGCGACGCAGGACAAGGCACTGTCCCCGGCCGAGCGCGAGCGGGGCGCCGCACTGTTCTGCCAGGCGCGCCCCCTGACCGACCTGGTGGTCGAATGCCGGGAAATCGGCGCCATGCGCGACATTCCGGTGCGCACCCTGCCCTGCCGGGTGCAGACCCTGGAGCGGCTGACGCACGACGTGATGCGCATCCGCCTGCGCCTGCCCGCCTCCGAACGGCTGCAGTTCCTGGCCGGTCAGTACATCGACATCCTGCTCAAGGACGGCACGCGGCGCAGCCTGTCCATGGCCAATCCGCCCCATGACGATGCCCTGCTTGAATTGCACCTGCGCAACTATGGCGGCCCCTTCAGCACGCACGTGTTCACGCAGATGAAGGAAAAGGACATCCTGCGCTTCGAGGGACCGCTGGGCAGCTTCTACCTGCGCGAGGACAGCGACAAGCCGGCAATCCTGCTCGCCGGCGGCACCGGCTTCGCGCCGATCAAGGCCATCGTCGAACACGCCATCCACAACAAGATCCAGCGCCCGCTGAAGTTGTACCGTGGCGCACGCACTGCCGCGGACCTTTACCTCGACGAGCTGCCGCAGGCCTGGGCGCGCGAGCATGGCGTGCAATACATCCCGGTCATTTCCGACGGCAAGGCCGGCGACGGCTGGAACGGACGCCGCGGCCTGGTTCACCAGGCCGCGCTGGAAGACCATGCCGATCTGTCCGGCTTCGAGGTTTATGCCTGCGGCGCCCCGGCGATGATTGAAGCCGCCAGGCACGACTTCTGCGGACAGCGCGCGCTGCCCGAAGCGGCGTTCTACGCCGACGCCTTCACACCCGCAGTCCCTGCCTGAGCGGAAGCGCCCGGTCAGACCGGGCGCCGGCGCCGCCCGCCCGAAGCGCGCTGTAGTTCCTTCACCGCCAGCTCGAGGCTGATGCGGTAGTGGCGGCGCGCCTCGTCGCCATGGTCAAGGCGCTCGTGCAGCCGCGCCAGCTCAAGATGCGCGGTATAGGTCGGCTCAACGGCAATGCTGGCCTCCAGATAGCTCTGCGCCTTGCCCCACAGCTGCCGCAGTGCGCACAGCCGGCCCAGCGCGAGCAACAGCCCCGCATCCTCACGCCTTGTTTTGAGCCAGCGTTCGGCCTGCTCGATGCGGCGCAGGGCATTATTGCCAGGCTGTTCTCCATACAGCTGGATCAGCGCGGCATCCCAATCGGTTTCCAGCGCAGCCTCGAGAATGACGCGCGCCTGTTCGGATTCATGCATCGCCTGCAGGGCGGCCGCGGCAGCACCGGCGATGCTGGCATCACGGCGGTAGCGCTCGGGCACGCGTTTCCAAAGCGCGGCCAGCGCCGCCTCGTCACCGGACTGGCGGCGGATCATCTGGAGCCAGGCATGGCGGCGCTCGACATCGGCCTGTTCAGCGCCGAATACGCCGCGCTTCTCAAGCTGGTCGATCAGCGCAGGCGCAAGCTCCCATTGCGCCAGGCGCTGCCGCGCACGCAGTTCGAGGCGCAGCGCAGCGGTATGCCTGGCCGGGAGCGCGGCCAGCGCCGCCAGCGCCTGCTCGGGCTGCTGGTCATCGAGCAGCATGCGCGCCCGCGCCACGGCAGCAATCGGCGCGGTCGCCGCGCCCTGGGACTCCAGGCGCTCGAGATGGGCGTCACGGCGCCCGGTCGCGCGCAGGCCGTGTGCGGCATGTGCGGCCACGGCGGCGCCGACATCAGCGGCGGCGCCCGACTCGACCGCGCGCAGCACGCCTTTCTCGGCGCGGGCAAAACGACCCGCAAAAAAATCGCGCAGCGCTTCGAGCAGGGCCTGCTGCGCGCCCTCGGCACGGCGTCGCGCCCGCAGCTCAGCCACGCGCCGCGGCAGCGCAATCGCAGTGAACAGCAGGCGCAGCAGCACGTAGGCCGCGACAAAGCCGAGGATGGCCAGCATCACCGCGAGATTGAGCGACAGCTCGATGCGGCGGCCCGGCAGTGCGATCAGCACATAGCCTTCGTTATTGCCGCCCAGGAGCGTCAGCGCGGTGGCCGCGGCGGCAAGCCCGATGATCCAGAGCAACCAGCGCATCGCCGCTAGCCGGCTGCCCGCGGGCGCGGCAGACGAAGCTTGCGCAACGCCTCCATCGTCTCGGCAAGGTCGGGCAATTCGGCCTGCAGCTGCGCCTCCTGCAGCTTTCGCAGTGTCGCCGCCGCTGCAATGACTGCGGCATCCTTGCGCTCGAAATGGGCCTCCAGCGCTGCCTGCACGGCGCGCAGATCGCCCTGGTAGGCGCGGGTGTCGCGGGTCAGCAGCGAGAGGCGCGCACTGGAAAGACGCAGCCTCAGGTTCTCTCGCAGGAAAAATGCCTGGTCGGGTGCCAGCAGGGCGGCATCCTGCACACCACTGGTCTGGATGCGGACCAGTTGCCGCATCTCGCCCCAAATTTCGCGCAGCACGCGCGTCCAGCCCTGCGCCTCCGCCGCGGCTGGAGGCGGGGCGGCCGATTCCGGCTGCGCGCGGGCAGTCATCGCCAGGGGCAGCTTGTCCACCGCGGCGATCACATCGTCGAGGCGTGCGCTGCTGACATAAATGTCGGTCAGCGGCAGCGCCTTGAGTTTTTCGATGTCGCGGGACAGGGCGCGCTTGAGGCCGGCGTAGCGCGGCTGGTCGAGGCGCTGCAGGCGCGCCTCGGCATTTTCCAGTCCGATCAGCGCGGCACGCACATTGGCGGCAACCTGGAGCTGCTGGCTGGCGAGCAGCACCGACTGCTCGATTTCGGCGAAGGCCCAGTCATCGCGGTTGCGCGAGAGCTCCTGGTAGAGCGCTTCCAGCGCGATCTGCTGGCTCTGCGATTCGGCGAGCTTGGTCTCCAGCACGCCGAGCTTGACCTCGGCCTCGCGCAGGGCATTGGCGGCCTGCGCGGCACGTGCCGCAGCTTCCTTGTTCTGCGCCTCCATGTCGGCCAGGCGTCGCGCGAGTTCCCGGCGCAGCTCGTCGTCGGCGCCACGGTCCTGCAGCCAGTGCGTCGCACCGAACAGGACGGCAGCGGCTGCAAGCAGCAGCGCGGCGAGCACCGCGCGCGGCATGCGCGCAGGCGCGTCGGCGACTGCATCAGCAGCAGCCCCGGCGTCTTTTTGCTCGTTTTGCACGACTTCGTTCATGCGGCCGAGGATAGCACGCAGCCTGCGCGTCTCAATTGCGGAAGTGAGTCTCAAGTGCAGCGATGAGGCCGCTGTCGCCGGCATCACATTCGAACACTCGGGCGCAGCCCAGCTCGCGAGCGACCGCGGCGATACGCGGATGTGGAACAAACATCGGGGTCCTGCGCAGAGCGATTTCCCCTGTGGCGCCGAGCATCGCGAACAGGTTGCGCAGGCCTTCGCTGCTGGTCACCGTCACCGCATCGACTTCACCGCGCGACCAGGCCGCGAGCAGCGGCGCGGCATCGGCCTGCGGCCGCGCGCGACGGTAACTCTGGACCAGATCAACCATCGCGCCGCGTTCGCGCAGGGCCTTGGCCAGGAACTCGCGACCGCCGTTGCCGCGGAAAATCACCACCGGCCTGCCCGCAACCGATTGCAGCAGCGGCGTGCCGAGCAGCCCTTCACTGTCAAAACGCCGCGCCGGGACCGTGACATCGGCGATACCCTGCCCAGCCAGCGCGGCCGCCCCTCCGGGGCCGATGGCCGCCGCAGCGAGGGTCGGCGGCCAGCTGCGTCGCGCGAGGATCCTGCGCAGCGCGCGCTCGGCGGCATTGGGGCTGATGAATATGGCGATCCGGTACTGGTCGAGGCGGTCGATCACCGCATCGAACTCGGCCAGCCTGTCGGTGTCGCGGATTTCAGTCACCGGAAACAGCAATGCGCGCCCGCCGGCGGCCGCGATCATGCAGGCCAGCGCGGCTGATTGCTGCTGGGGACGGGTCACGACGATGCCGCGGCCGGCCAGCGTGCCGCTCATGCAAGCGCTGCCAGGATGTCGGCGGCGCCGCGGGCACGCAGATCCGCAGCCAGGGTCGCGCCCAGCGTCTCGGCCGCCGCAGGCGCGCCGCGGCATTCGCCGCGCAGCACCTGCCGGCCATCGGGGCTGCCGACCAGCGCCCGCAGGTGCAGATCACCGCCCGCGATCTCGGCATAGCCGGCGATCGGCACGTTGCAGCTACCAGCCAGGCCTCGCGACAGTGCACGCTCGGCGAGCACGCATTGCCGGGTTGCCGCGTGGTTGAGCGGCTCCAGCAGTGCAATGAGGTCGCCGCGGTCCTCGCGGCACTCGATCGCCAGCGCGCCCTGCCCCACGGCGGGCAGGCTTTCGGCCGACGGCAGCAATGCGGTGATGCGTTCGGCGAGGCCGAGCCGCTTCAGGCCCGCCGCGGCGAGGATGATCGCGTCATATTCGCCGCCATCGAGCTTGCGCAGCCGTGTCTGCACATTGCCGCGCAGCGGTTCGAT
Organism: Betaproteobacteria bacterium; assembly: GCA_021300125.1. Taxonomy (GTDB): domain Bacteria; phylum Pseudomonadota; class Gammaproteobacteria; order Burkholderiales; family SG8-41. The sequence goes on from JAJTHX010000089.1 coordinate 10,080, forward strand.
GCGCAGTTGCGGATGGGCGGCGCGCAACTGGCATTCACGGCGCAGGCTGGAGGTGCCGACGCGCGCGCCTTCAGGCAGTTCGGCGAGGCTGCGATAACGCGCGGAGACCAAGGCATCGCGGGGATCAGCGCGCTCGAGAATCGCGGCCAGCGTGAAACCCGATGGCAGGTGCATCGGCACATCCTTTGCCGAGTGCACCGCAAGGTCGGCGCGGCCGTCGTTGAGCGCCTCCTCGAGCTCCTTCACAAACAGGCCCTTGCCGCCGATTTTGGCGAGTGAACTGCCCAGCCTGCGATCGCCTTCGGTGGTCATGCCAAGCAGGCCCACCGTGCGCGCTGGATATAATTCCCGCAGCAGGGATTGCACGTGGCGCGCCTGCCACAGCGCCAGTGCGGATTCCCGCGTGGCAATCACCAGGGGTGCCGCCCCGGCATCCGCATCGTCCCCGGTCGTCTCGCCGAGCATTGGCATAACTAATTGATTTTATTGAAAAAATATTGCCGTTTATTGCTGCTGATTGTAGCATGCGGCAACATCGCCCCGGCCATGGCCCAGCTCATGCGCGCCGATAATCTGGCGCAGCTCGCGGCCGAGGCGCGCAGCAAGCGTGTGCCGGTGCTGATCGCCTTCATGCAGCAATCCTGTCCGTACTGCGCTGTGGCGCGCCGCGATCATCTGCTGGCGCTGCAGCGCGACCCGCAGTGGGGCGACCGCGTGCTGATCCGCGAAATCGATGTCGACCGCGACACGCCACTGCGCAATTTCAGCGGCAGCATCACCACCCACCGCGCTTTCGCGCGCAGCCTCAACGTGCTTCGCGTGCCGACATTGATCGTGTTCGATACCGACGGCGTGGCGGTAGCGCAGCCGCTCACCGGCCTGCTGACCGAGGATTTCTACCGCCTCCACATCGAGCAGTCGATCGAGGCCGGACTGGCGCGCATGCGCGGCCCCGGGGCCGGAAAGCACAAGCGCTAGCGCGACAGCTCGCGCACCACATGCTGCTGGCGCCGGCTGACCGGGAGGCGCTCGTCGAGCCCGGCCAGCAGCACCTGCCATGCCCCTTCGGCATCACCTTCTGCACGCTCGAAACCGCGGATTGCCGCGCGCGCAACCAGGCAATTGCGGTGCACGCGCACGAAGCGCTCGGAGAATTCCTGCTCGAGCCGGGTCAGCGATTCCTCGATCAGGTATTCGCGGGCCGCGGTGCGCACCGTGACATATTTCAGCTCGGCGCGCAGGTAAAGCACGTCTTCCAAGGGAATCAGGTGCACCTTGCCGCGTTCGGCAGCACTCAGGCAGCTGCGCGGCGCACGCTGCATCGCCTGCAGGGCTTCGGCGCGCGGCGGACGTGCGGCACGGGCGCGCGCCAATGCCTCCTGCAGCCGCGCGGCGCGGATCGGCTTGAGCAGGTAATCCACGGCATGCAGGTCGAAGGCGCGGATGGCGTAGCTGTCGTAGGCGGTGGCAAAGATCACTGCCGGGGGCGGATCGAAGGCGCGCAGGTGCTGCGCGACCTCGATGCCGTCCATGCCCGGCATGCGCACATCCAGCAGGACCACCTCCGGCCGTTGCTGCTGCGCCAGCGCCAGCGCCTCACGGCCGTTGCCCGCCTCTCCGACCACAACGGCAGGCAGTGCAGCGCCGATGTCCGCCAGCAGATCGCGCATGCGGCTGCGCGCCGGCTCCTCGTCATCCACAATCAGCACCTTCAGCGCGTTCGCGCTCACCGCCCCGGCCTCGCTGCGCCAGCCCTGACATAAGGCATCGCCATGCGCACCTCGTAGTGATCATCGCCAACACGCGCGGCAAACTCGGCGGCGACGTCGAAGTGCAGCTTCAGACGCTCACGGATGTTGGCCACCGCCATCTTGTTGCCGGCATGGTGGTTGCCGCTGCGGGCATAGGGGTTGCGCAGCACGATGTGCAGACGCTCGCGCACGGCGTAAATGCTGATGCTGACGACACCCGGCCCCTCGCGGGGCTCGATGCCGTGATAGACGGCGTTCTCCAGCAGCGGCTGCAAGGCAAGCGGCGGCACCAGCGCGTCACCCGGCATCCGGTCGACGTGCCACTCCACCTGCAGGCGGTCGCCCAAACGCAGCTTTTCCAGGGCCAGGTACTGCCGGCAGAGCTCGACCTCATCGACCAGCGGCGCGAGCTCGCGGTTATCGGCCATCAATGCGCGGAACAGCCCGGCCATGTCTTCGAGCGCGGCTTCGGCCCGGCGCGGTTCCTGCCGCACCAGCGACAGCACGGCATTGATGCTGTTGAATAGGAAGTGCGGCCGGATCCGTGCCTGCAGCGCCTGCAGACGCGCCTCGACCAGCGCCGGGGACAGCGCGCGGCTGCGCAGGTTGAAGTACGCAAGCAGGGCGGCGCTTACGATCAGCACCACCAGCAGCCAGCGCGCCGCGGACACCGGTTCCGTCAGCAACCAGTCCCGGGCGAGGGCGTGCAGGGCCAGTGTCAACGCGGCCTCGATGGCCAGCACCGCAGCGACACCCGCAGCGTGGGGCAAGCGTTGCAGCCACGGGTTGAGCGCGGACAGCGCCAGCAGGCTCAGCAGAAGCATTGGCTCCACCAGCGCGGCGCTGGCAGTGAACCGGCGCGCCGCATCGGCCAGCGTCGGCACTTCAACCAGCGCGACAAGCAGCGCAATGCCGTTGGCCAGCAGCAGGATGCGCAGCAGGATGCCGAAGTTGCGGAAATCCGGCAGTGCGCCGCGGTGAGCGTCGTGGTTATGATTTATACTGCGCGACATCGCTGTTCACACCTCAGTTCGATTCTAGCAGTCCCCGCCCACGCCGATGTCCGCAAAAGACAAAACCGCGCCCGCCGCTGCTCCGGGCAGCACCAGCAAACCCTGGTCCGGACGCTTCAGCGAGCCGGTGGACGACCTCGTCAAACGCTTCACCGCTTCGGTCGGATTCGACCATCGGCTCGCCGAGTTCGACATCCAGGGCTCGCTGGCGCACGCGAAAATGCTTCGCGCCGTGAACATCATCGGCGCCGAGGATCTCGCCTCGATCGAGCAGGGACTCGCCGCGATCCTCGACGACATCCGCGGCGGCCGCTTCCAGTGGTCGCTCGACCTCGAGGATGTGCACCTCAATATCGAACGGCGGCTGACCGAGATGGTGGGCGACGCCGGAAAGCGCCTGCACACCGGCCGTTCCCGCAATGACCAGGTCGCCACGGACGTAAGACTCTATGTCCGCGCCGGCATCGACCAGGTGCAGGCGCTGATCAAGGCCCTGCAGCGCGCGCTGCTCGACCTGGCCGAAAAACACGCCGAGACCGTGATGCCCGGCTTCACCCACCTGCAGGTGGCGCAGCCGGTGTCCTTCGCCCACCACCTGCTTGCCTATGTCGAGATGCTGTCGCGCGACGCGCAGCGTTTCGCCGATTGCCGCAAGCGCGTCAACCGCCTGCCGCTGGGTGCAGCCGCTCTTGCCGGCACCTCGTATCCGATCGACCGCCAGATGGTGGCCAAGGAACTCGGCTTCGACGGGGTTTGCGAGAACTCGCTCGACGCGGTCTCCGACCGTGATTTCGCGATCGAATTCGTCGCCGCTGCGGCGCTGGCGATGACCCATCTCTCCCGCTTCAGCGAGGAGTTGATCCTCTGGATGAGCCCGCGCTTCGGTTTCATCGACATTGCCGACCGCTACTGCACCGGCTCCTCGATCATGCCGCAGAAGAAAAATCCAGACGTTGCAGAACTGGTGCGCGGCAAGACCGGTCGCGTCAACGGCCACCTGGTCGCGCTGCTGACCCTGATGAAGGGCCAGCCGCTCGCGTACAACAAGGACAACCAGGAAGACAAGGAACCGCTGTTCGACACCCTCGACACGCTCACCGCCAGCCTCGCCGTGTTCACCGGCATGGTCGGCGGCATCAGTGTGAGGCCCGAAGCGATGCGCGCCGCGGCGCGCGAGGGTTACGCTACCGCAACGGACCTTGCCGACTATCTGGTGAAGAAGGGCATGCCCTTCCGGGAGGCGCACGAAACCGTGGCACAGGTCGTGCACCAGGCGGAAACGCAGCGCTGCGAGCTCTCCGCAATGCCGCTGGAAGCGCTGCGCCAGTTCTCGCCGCTGATCGGCCCCGATGTGTTCGAGGCGCTCACGCTGGAGGGCTCGATGAAAAGCCGGGCCCACATCGGCGGCACCGCGCCAGCGCGCGTCAAGGCCGCCATCACCAAGGCGCGCAAGGCCATCGCCTGAAATACACGCCAATAATTCAGTAGCCGTAGTTCATCATGCGTCGAGCGGCGCATGACAGGCCATTCAGAATCAACAAACAAGGCTGGCTTTCCCCGAGCAGGTTTTGATCGCCTCCTACAGCCATTGCTGAACTCATCAGGATGTTTTCGGGGCTGCCGCGCTGTCTCTGACCACCAGCTCGGTAGGCAGCTTGCGTCGCAGATCTACCACCTGGCCCCGCAGCCGCCGCAGCAAGTGGTCGGCCGCGTAACTGCCCAGCTCGGCGGTGGGAAAGCGCATCGTGGTCAGCGCGGGATTCACCATTGCCGCGAGCTCCATGTCATCGAAACCGGTCACCGAGACGTCTTCAGGCACTTTCAGCCCGAGGGCATGGCACTCCGCGATCGCGCCGATCGCAAGCACATCGTTGCCGCAGATCACCGCCGTCGGCGGCTCGGCCCCGGCGATCACTTCGCGCAGGCCCTCGCGGCCGCCGGTGTGGGTATAGGCTTTTTCGACCAGCCGCTGCGCCGGCAGCGCGAGCCCGCGTGCTGCCAGCGCCGCGCGCACGCCGGCCAGCCGTTCCTGCGCCCGTTCGTTCTGCACGGTGACGCCCGACACCATGGCAAAACGGCGGTGCCCCAGTTCGAGCAGGTATTCGGTGATGCGCCGCGCCGCGGCATGGTTGTCGAAGCCGACACAGGGATGGTTGCCGCGCTCGTCCCAGGCCCAGGTCAGCACATAGGGCAGTGCGTGGGCCTCGATCATGCGGTAGATATCCGGGTGGTGGGTGGTACCGAGCAGTACCAGGCCATCGACACCGCGCTCGATCAGCGCGCGCGTTACTCGGGTTTCGATGCCGGGGTCGAATTCATGGCTGGCGAGCAGCAGCATATAACCAGCCTCGTCGAGCCGGCGCTGCAGCGCATGGATGGTGTTGGCGAAGATCGCGTTGTCCAGCGTCGGCACCACCGCGGCAATGGTCTGGGTGCGGCGTGAAGCCAGTGCCCGCGCGGCACCGTGGGCCACATAGCCGAGGCTGCTCGCGGCCTGACGCACCCGTTCCAGCGTGCGTGCCTTGACCTTGTGCGGCAGGCTCAGCGCCCGCGACACCGTGGCGGTGGACACCTTGGCGAGGCGCGCCACATCGGAGAGGCGCGCGGCGCGGATCGGTTTTTCGCTCATCGCCTGCGGCGGTCAAAAAAAGCCGGCGCAAAGCCGGCTTTTGCCCCTGCGGGCCCGGTCCGGCTCAGCGGTACTGCCTGGCGCTGAACTTGCGGTACTTTGGAAGCAGGCGCCGGGGCTGGCGGAAGGCATCGCGGCGGAAGGGATCGCCGAGCTCCTGGGTGAGCATCATGTTGATCACGGTGGGCTTGTTGGAACGCACCGCGGCGCGCAGCGCGTCGCCGACCTCGTCGACATGTTCCACCGTCAGGCCCTGCGCACCCATCGCCTCGGCGATCTCGGCAAAGTTCGGGTTCTGCAGATTGGTACCGAGGAAGCGGTTCTCAAAGTAGTCGATCTGGTTTTTCTTTTCCGCGCCCCATTGGCCGTTGTTGAAAACCACGGCGATAGCCGGGATTTTCTCGCGCACGCAGGTCATCACTTCATTGAGGCTCATGCCCCAGGCACCGTCGCCGACATAGGCGATCGCCGGGCGGTCGGGACGGCCGACCTTGGCGCCCATCACCGCGGGGAAGGCATAGCCGCAGTTGCCAAAGCTCATCGCGGCAAGGAAAGAGGGCGCCTGCTCGAAGTGCAGATAGCTGTTGGATACCGAGCAGACGTTGCCGATGTCGGTGGCTACCATCGCGTTCTTCGGCATCGCCCGCGCCAGCGCGGCCAGCGCCTGGCGCGGTCCGATCCGGGTCTTGGTATTGGGCGAGGGCCATTTGTCCAGCTCCTCGGTCCAGGCTTTCTTTTCCTTCGCGATCTCGGCCAGGCGGGCCTTGTTCGGCTTGAGCTTGGCCAGGCCCTTGACGCGCTCGAGCAGCGCGATTGCCGCCAGCCGCGCATCACCGCAGACGCCGACCGTGGTTTTCTTGACCAGGCCGAGCATGCGCGAATCGGCATCAACCTGGATGATTTTTGCATCCTTCGGCCAGTAGTCGAGGCCGTGCTGCGGCAGCGTGCCGAAGGGCCCGAGCCGCGAGCCCAGCGCCAGCACCACGTCGGCACGGGCGATCAGCTTCATCGCCGCCTTCGAGCCCTGGTAGCCGAGCGGGCCGCAGGCCAGCGGATGGCTCGCCGGGAAGGAGTCGTTGTGCAGGTAGGAGTTGACCACCGGTGCGGTGAGGTATTCCGCAAGCGCGGCGCATTCCTTGATGCCGCCCGCCATGATCACGCCGCCGCCGGAGAGAATCACCGGGAATTTGGCCTTGGCCAGCATGCGTGCTGCGGCATCGAGGGTTTCCGGCCCGCCGGCGGAACGCTCAAGCTTGTGCGGCTGCGGAATTTCGTAATCGCCCTCGCCGTAGAAATAGTCGCGCGGGATGTTGACCTGCACAGGACCGCGCTCGGCCATCGCGACGTCGAAAGCGCGTCCAGTCAGTTCGGCGATGCGCAGCGGCGAATTGACGTGCACCTGCCACTTGGTGATCTTGGAAAAGATCGGCATCTGTTCGGTTTCCTGGAAACCGCCCAGGCCCATACTCAGGCTGCCCGACTCCGGCGTGACGCACACCACCGGCGAATGCGCCCAGTACGCGGCGGCAATGCCGGTGACGAAATTGGTGATGCCGGGCCCGTTCTGCGCGATGCACAGGCCATGTTTGCCGGTCACGCGCGAATAGCCGTCGGCCATGTGCGCGGCGTTCTGTTCATGCGCCACCGACACGAAACGGATGCCAGCCAGCGGGAACAGGTCATGGGCATCCATGTAGGCGGAGCCGACGATGCCGAAACAATCCTTCACGCCCTGCGCGACAAGAGTTTCGACAAACGCTTCGGAGGGCGTCATCCGCACCTTGCCGCCGGCCGCGATGGCCTTCGCCACGTTTTTGCTGTCTGCCATGGTGTTCATGTCGAGCTCCTCCTCAAGGGCCTGTGGACATTGCGCGCGGCGCCGGTCGCGCCGTCGCGAGGCTGGCATCATACGCCGGCCGCCACTGATGATGCAAACGCTTGCAGAAAGAACCGTAATTTATTGATTTTATTGTAAAAAATTATTTTTAGTCCAAGCCGCCAGATCCCTGGCCCGGCAGATCGGCAGCTCCGGCACAAGCTACAATCCGGGGCCGCTGCCGCTGCGAACCCGCAGCACCTCCAGCCGAACAACCCGGAGTTGAATTGAACGCCCCACAGGACAGCCGCCTCGCACGCGCGGCCGATCACGAATCCCTGGCGCGAACGCTCACCGTGCGCATTGCCGGCGAGGTGCGCTTCGATACCGCATCCCGCGCCGCGTATTCCGCCGATGCCTCCAATTACCGGCAGATCCCCATCGGCGTGGTGTTGCCGCGCACGGTCGAGGACATCCTTGCCACCCTCGACATCTGCCGTGCCCATGGCGTGCCGATCCTGCCGCGCGGCGGCGGCACCTCGCAGAACGGCCAGTGCGTCAACGTCGCGGTGGTGATCGACACCACCAAGTACCTGAACCGCGTGCTGCATGTCGATCCCGACAAGCGCCTTGCGCGCGTCGAGCCCGGCGTGGTCTGCGACAGCCTGCGCGACGCCGCCGAGGCACACGCGCTGACTTTCGGCCCCGACCCCGCCACCCACAGCCGCTGCACGCTGGGCGGCATGATCGGCAACAACTCCTGCGGTGCGCATTCGGTGATGGCGGGCAAGACCGTCGACAACATCGAAACGCTGGACATCGTCACCTACGACGGCCTGCGCCTGACCGTCGGCCCGACTGCCGAGGACGAACTCGCGCGCATCATCCGCGGCGGCGGCCGCCGCGGCGAGATCTACCGCCGGCTGCGCGACCTGCGCGACAAATACGCGGAGCTGATCCGCGCGCGCTTTCCCAAAATCAAGCGCCGCGTGTCCGGCTACAACCTCGACCAGCTGCTGCGGGAGAACGGCTTCAACGTCGCGCGCGCGCTGGTCGGCAGCGAAGGCACCTGCGTGTTCACGCTGGGTGCGACAACCAGGCTGGTGGACAGCCCGCAGAAACGCGTGCTGCTGGTGCTCGGCTTTCCCGACATCTACCTCGCCGGTGACGCGGTCCCCGAAATCCTGCCCTTCAGGCCGATCGCGACCGAGGGCCTCGACGAACGCATCATCGGCGGCCTGCGTGCACGCGGCCTGCGCGGCGATGACATCCGGCTGCTGCCTGAAGGCCGCGCCTGGATCATGATCGAGTTCGGCGCCGACAGCATCGAAGCCGCCGTCGCGCAGGCCCAGGGCCTGGTCGATCAATATGCGGCCAAGCCGTCGGGCGCGTTCAAACCCTCATCGTGGCTGATCACCGACAACGCGATGTGCGAACGCATCTGGTCGATCCGCGAGACCGGCGCCTCGGCCACCGCACTGACCATCGAACCGGGCGCGGTCGATCCCGTGGTCGGCTGGGAAGACGCGGCCGTGGATCCGCTGCGGCTGGGCGATTACCTGCGCGAATTCCAGGCGCTGGTCGACCGCCACGGTTACCAGACCTCGCTCTACGGCCACTTCGGCGACGGCTGCATCCATGCCCGCATCACCTTCGACACGCGCAGCCACGAGGGCATTCGCGTCTGGCGCAGCTTCCTGCGCGCAGCCGCCGAGCTGGTGGTGAAGTACGGCGGCTCGCTGTCGGGGGAGCATGGCGACGGCCAGGCCAAGGCCGAGTTCCTGCCCATCATGTACGGCGAAGAACTGATGCAGGCCTTCCGCGAGTTCAAGGCGATCTGGGATCCGGACAACCGGATGAACCCGGGCAAGGTCATCGACCCCTACCGCGCCGACGAGAACCTGAAGTACGGCCCGGACTACGCACCGCGGCAGCCCGTCACCGCGTTCCGCTACGCCAGCCGCGAGGGCCATGGCTTCACCCGCGCCATCGAACGCTGCGTGGGCATGGGCAAATGCCGCGCCCACGACGGCGGCGTGATGTGCCCGAGTTACCGCGCCACGCGCGAGGAACGCTATTCCACGCGCGGCCGCGCGCGCCTGCTGTCCGAGATGCTGCGCGGCGAAATCATCCGCGACGGATGGCGAAGTGAAGAAGTGCGCAAAGCGCTGGAGCTGTGCCTTGCCTGCAAGGGCTGCAAGAGCGACTGCCCGACCCACACCGACATGGCCACCTACAAGGCCGAGTTCATGCACCAGCACTACCGCGGCAGGCTGCGCCCGCGGCAGGCCTACAGCATGGGCTGGATCCACCGCTGGGCGCGCGCAGCCTCGCTGGCGCCACGACTGGTCAACCTGCTCACCCACACACCCGGCCTGTCGGCGCTGCTCAAGTGGGCCGGCGGTGTCGCACAGGGCCGCGAGATCCCGAAGTTCGCGCGGCGCACCTTCCGCAAATGGTTTGCCCGCCGCAGCGCCGCGGCCGGCGCCCGCGGCCGCGTCATCCTGTGGGCCGACACCTTCAACAACCATTTCCAGCCCGGCTCGGCCGCGGCTGCGGTCGAAGTGCTGGAAGCCCTCGGCTACACGGTGTCACTGCCGCCGCAGGGCCTGTGCTGCGGCCGGCCGCTGTACGACTTCGGCCTGCTTGACACCGCGCGCGGCCAGTTGCGCGACATCCTCGACGCGCTCGATGCCGACATCCGCGCCGGCACGCCGGTGATCGGACTTGAACCGGCCTGCCTGTCGGTGTTCCGCGACGAGCTGCCGAAGCTGCTGCATGATGATCCCCGTGCCGCGCAACTGGCACAGCAATGCCAGCTGTTCAGCGATTTCCTGATGCGCAACGACGACTGGCAGGCGCCACAGCTCGGCGGCGAAGCGCTGGTGCACGGACACTGCCACCACAAATCGGTGTTCGGCATGGCCGCGGAAATGGCCCTGCTCAAACGCCTCGGCATCCGCGCGCGGACGGCCGAATCCGGCTGCTGCGGCATGGCCGGCGCCTTCGGCTTTCATCCGGAACATGTCGCGGTGTCCGTCAAGGCCGCCGAGGCTGCGCTGCTGCCGGCGGTGCGCGCGGCGGACGCCGGCACCCTGATCATCGCCAGCGGCTACAGCTGCCGCGAACAGATCGCCCAGCTGTCCGAACGCCAGGCCCTGCACATCGCCGAGGTGGTCGCGCTCGCGCTGCGCCGGTCGCGCGAATCCGCCTGAGCGCACCGTGACCGGACCCGAGGCGCTGTCGCCCGCGCTGATCGCCTACGTCGTCCTCGTCATTGCCGTCGCCGGCTGGATCCAGGGTGCGCTGGGCCTCGGCTTTCCGATGATCGCGACACCGCTGATCGCCGCGGCGACCAGCATGCAGGTGGCGGTGGTGATGGTGCTGATTCCCTGCCTCGCCACGGTGTTTGTCAGCATCGCGCGCAGCCCCGGCTCGCTCGACATGCTGAAACGCTTCTGGTGGATGGGCCTGGTCGCACTGCTCGGCGCCGCCGTCGGCGCGCGGCTTTTTGTGCTGTATCCCGGTTTTCCCTACGCGCTGCTGCTCGCCGGGGTGATCCTGTTCTACCTCAACCTCGACCGCCTCGGCCTGTCGCAGTGGCCGGTGATGCAGCGCCATGAACTGGCGTTCGGCCTGCTGTTCGGTTTTCTCGGCGGTCTCAGCGAGGCGACCGCCAACATCGCGGCACCCCCGCTGATCATCTATTACCTCGGCATCGGCCTGCAGCCGCTGCTTCTGGTGCCGGCGATGAACATTTCCTTCCTCGTCGGCAAATCAACCCAGCTCGCCACGCTGATGCCCAGCGGCATCGCCAGCGCCGGCGATTGGCTGCTCACGCTGCCGCTCGCGGCCGTGGCCACCTGGGCCAGCTGGCAGGGCGCGAAACTGCGCAACCGCATCGACGCCGCCACCTATCGCCGCTGGCTGCGCGCGCTGCTGCTGGTGATGGCGCTGATTCTGCTCGCGCGCGCCGCCCATCAATGGCTGCAGTCCTGATTCAGGACCATGAAGCGCGGCCATGAAAAAAGCCGGTGCGAGCCGGCTTTGTTGCCGGGAGCGGGGGATCAGCCCAGCATCTGCTTCAATTCGCCGCTCTGGAACATCTCGGTCATGATGTCCGAGCCGCCGACGAATTCGCCGTTGACATAGAGCTGGGGGATGGTCGGCCAGTTGGCATATTGCTTGATGCCCTGTCGGATTTCGGGTTCTTCCAGCACGTTGACAGTGAAGGGATTGTCAACGCCGCAGGCGCGCAGGATGTTCACCGCATTGGCCGAAAAGCCGCACTGCGGGAAATCGGGCGAACCCTTCATGTACAGCACGACCTTGTGGCTCGTGACCTGGTTCTTGATGGTGTCCTGAACCGACATGGCTACACTCCTTTACTTGACTAAATTTATCGGGTATGAGTTTAGCGGGGATGGCGCGGCGGGTCAACGGCCGGCATCGAGTGCGGTCTTCAGCGCTTGTGGCATCAACTGCAGGCCGAACACCTCCAGCGCCGCGGATTCGAGCATCTCGGCTTCCCAGCAAAAGCGGCGTTCAATCCGCTCATACTCGCCGCGTGAAATGTCGCAGTGCTGCGGATCGCTGGTCACCAGCAGCTTGCGGCAGGCGTTGGGCCGGACGTCGTACACGCTGCAGGCACCCGCGGCGTCGAGAAACACACAGGCCTGGTCCGCTGCCGGCTGTTCGCGCCAGGTGTCCACGCCGTACGCGCTCTGCCGTTCGAGTTTGTCCCTGTCGAGTGCCCGCCCTGCACTGCGCAGATGCTCGACCAGCAGATGCGCCTCGTGCGGGCGGATTTCCACCGGCCCGTGGCAGCAGTGGCTGCAGCCCTTGTGGCAACGCACTGCCTCGGCACCGGTCAGGCGGCGATCCTGTTCAAGCAGCCCGTCCATTTCGGCATGGGCCTCGCGCGCGAGCTGCAGCGGCGCGGCATCGGTCGCGGCACGCAGCCGCGCGACATGGCCTTCATACAGCGCGCGCAGTTCGGCCATGCGGCGCAGCCGCGCGGCGTCGCGTTCCGTGCTCATGGCCGGCGCCCGCCGCTGACGCGCTCGATGCCGGCGAGGTCGCGCGCCGAAAACACTTCGCCGTAACCCGCCTGCTGCAGCAGGCGGGCGCAGGCGGCGTGCTGGTTGAAGCCCTGCTCGAACAACAGCCAGCCGCCCGCCACCAGATGCGCCGGGGCCTGGGTGACGA
>JAJTHX010000280.1 GCA_021300125.1 Betaproteobacteria bacterium
ATGCTGGAAGATCCGCCTCCGATTCAGGGCCTGGCCGATTCCAAGAAACTCAGCGCGAAGCGGCGTGAGGCGCTGGCTGCGGAAATCCGCCGCCGGGCCGTATGCTGGGCGGTGGCGAGTGCCTCGGTGGAGGAAATTGATCGCCTCAACATCCTGCAGGCGACGCTGCTCGCGATGCGGCGCGCGGTCGAGGCGCTGGATCCGCAGCCTGCGAGTATCGAAGTGGACGGATTGCATGTGCCGCGGGTGGTGATGCCCGCGCGCGCAGTGGTGCGCGGCGATGCCACGGTGCCGGCGATTTCGGCGGCCTCGATCCTCGCCAAGGTCGCACGTGATGCCGCGATGCAGGAACTGCATGTGGCACATCCGCAGTATGGCTTTGATCGCCACAAGGGGTATGGCACAGCCCTGCATCTGGAGGCCTTGCGCCGGCTGGGTCCAACGCCTGCGCATCGCCAAAGTTTCGCCCCCGTACGCGAGGCGCTAAAAAATAATGAATAAAATCAAATAGTTATTATTTAGGCCCGACAGGCTGCTGCGATTGCCAGACGGAGGCTGCGGCGTTCGCTGGCGCGGCTGACCAGTCGCCGCCGCAACCGGCAGCTGCCTTCCAGGCCGGCAAGGAATTCGGGCGAGCGTTCCGCCCTGGCCATCAGCCGGGCCAGGGCCGCGGTGTCGCCGGCAGGAAAGTAGCCGCGGTAAGTGCTGCCCAGCAAGCCGACATTGCCGGGGATGCGCGAGGCCAGTACCGGCACGCCTGCGGTCAGCGCTTCGCTGACGACGTTGGCGCCGCCTTCCATCCGCGAACTGATCAGCATGACCTGTGCTCGGGCCAGGGTGGACAGCGCACGCGAGCGTGGCAGTTCATCAAGCCAGCGGTAGCGCGGCTCGCGCTTCATCCAGCGCCGGGCTTCACGGGCATAGGCCGGCTCGCGGGCGCCACCGATGTGGGTGATGCGGATGCGGCTCGTTGCGGGCAGCAGCGCCAGCGCCTCGGCACCGCGAAAGGGGTCCTTTTCCTCCCGCAGATGGCCGCTGACCACGATTTCGAAACAATCCTTGAGGCGTGGCCGGCGCGCGATCGGTTCGCAGGACTGGAGAACAACACCGGTCTTGCGGCGGAGCAGGGGAGACAGCTCGCGCAGCCCGAGTTCCTGCAGCACGATCATCCGGGTGGCCAGCGCCATCGACTCCTGTGCATTGGCGTCGATGCGGATGTCCCTGTAGAGATCGGTGCCGGTCAACGCCAGGATCAGCGGTTTTTCCGGATGGTCCTGGGCGAAGGCGGCAATGGAGTCGTGGCTGCGCCGCGCATGCAGCGCGAGCATCAGGTCGGCGCCGCGGCCGTTCCAGCGTTCCGTGACGGTGACTTGATGACCCAGTTCGCGCAACAGGCCGGCCCAGCGCTCGGCGGTGTTGCGATTGCCGTAGCGGGACGTCGCGGCGGCGGGTGTGATCAGTGCGATTTTCATCGGGTCGGGATCGTCATGGTCTTGCGGTTTTCATCGTTCACGCAGTCCGGCTACACTGCCGCGTGCAATATATCCCAAACCGGATCGTCGGCTTGAAGCAGGCACCAAATCCTATCCATGCATCATCACCGCTGCCCAGGGTGCTGGCCATGCTCACGGCTGCGCGGGAGCGCACGCTGGCGCTGGTTGCGGATCTGCAGCCCGCGCAGTGGCTGGGTCCGCCACTCGATATCGTCAATCCGCCCCTGTGGGAATTCGGTCACCTGGGCTGGTTCGAGGAATTCTGGTGCCTGCGTGGCGGCAGCCGCCGGACGGCGAGCCGGCTCGACCGCGCCGACCATCTGTATGACTCGGCGCAGGTGGCGCATCCGCAGCGCTGGTCCTTGCCGTTGCCTGATCCGGAGGCCACCCGGCGCTATCTTGAACAGGTGCGACAGCGGGTCATTGTCGCACTGGAGTCAGACCCGGGCGGCGGCTATTTCGGCGAGCTGAGCGCGCTGCATGAGGAAATGCATGCCGAGGCCTTTGCCTATGCCAGGCAAACGCTGGCCTATGCGCAGCCGCAGCCGCTAACCATGCCCGTTTCCGGTGGTCCCTGGCCTGGCGATGCCGAAGTGCAGGGCGGACGTTTCCGCCTTGGCGCAGAACCCGGCGGCGGCTTCGTGTTCGACAACGAGAAATTCGCGCATGAGGTGGATATCCGCGATTTCCGCATGTCCAGAGCGCCCGTCAGCAATGCCCAGTTCATCGAATTTGTGGAGGCGGGCGGTTATCGCCGCAAGGCCTGGTGGAGTGAGGCCGGCTGGCGCTGGCGCGAGGCTTCAGCCGCCCAGGCACCGCGCTACTGGCAACGCGTTGGCGGAGGCTGGCAATGGCGCTGCCATGACCGCATCGAACCTCTGCTGCCACATCACCCGGCCATGCATGTGAACTGGTACGAAGCGGAGGCCTGGTGCCGCTGGGCCGGGCGCCGCCTGCCCACCGAGGCGGAGTGGGAGTATGCCGCTTCGAGCGAACCTGGCGATCCCGGACGCAAGCGCCGTTATCCCTGGGGGGATGGGTTGCCCGGAGCGGGGCAGGCCAACCTGTTCGCGGTCGTCGGCGGCACTTTGCCGGTGGATGCCTGCGCGGCCGGCGACAGTGCATGGGGCCTGCGGCAGATGATCGGCAACGTCTGGGAATGGACCGCCGACTGGTTCCAGCCCTATCCGGGCTATCTGCGCGATCCCTATGCCGAGTATTCTGAACCCTGGTTCGCCAACCACAAGGTGCTGCGCGGCGGCTGTCACGCCACGCGGGACACGCTGATCCGCAACACCTGGCGCAATTTCTATACACCTGAGCGCAACGACGTATTTGCGGGTTTCCGCACCTGTGCGCTGTGAAAGCCGCATGAAAACGATCACTTCAGCCGACAACCCGACATTCCGCAGCCTGCTCAGGCTTGCCCAGTCCTCGCGCGAACGCAAGGAGTCAGGCCTGTCGCTGCTCGACGGCGTGCACCTGGTCGAGGCTTATCAGCGCCATCTTGGCAGGCCGCAGGAACTGGTTTTCAGCCGCAGCGGGCTGGACCTTCCGGAAGTGCAGGGCCTGCTGGCCGGGGCTGGCGGTCAGGGCCTGGTTGTGGCCGACGGGCTGTTCCGCCAACTGTCCTCGGTGGCGACGCCGACCGGCGTGATTGCGCTGGTGCCGACACCGCGGTTCGAATTGCCCGATCGGATCAGCGGTGCCAGCCTGTGGCTGGAGGACCTGCAGGATCCCGGCAATCTCGGGTCCATTCTGCGTACTGCGGCTGCCGCCGGGGTGGGGACTGTCTGCCTGTCGCGGCATTCGGTGCACGCCTGGTCACCGCGGGTGCTGCGCGCCGGCATGGGCGCCCATTTCGTGCTGCGCATAGTCGAGGGCGTCGATCTGGCGGGCCTCGCCAGCGGCTACCACGGAAGGCTGGTGGCGACCACCCTGCGTGCGGATACCTCAATCTTCGATGTCGACCTGGGCGGTGACGTTGCGCTGCTGTTCGGCAACGAGGGCGCAGGCTTGTCGCCGGAGTTGGCGGACAAGGCGGGTATCAAGGCTTGCATACCCATGCCGGGCAGTGCCGAGTCCCTCAATGTGGCGGCGGCTGCCGCGGTGTGCCTGTTTGAGCGGGTGCGTCAGACACGCGATCAGTAAATCCGCCGCTCCAGTTTGGCTTCCTGCAGGATGGTGGTGGCGAGTTCCTCGACCGATTTGCTGGTGGCGTCGAGGTAGGGTATGCCCTCCTGGCGCATCAGTGCTTCGGCTTCCTTCACCTCGAATTCGCAATTGGCCAGTGTGGCGTATTTGCTGCCCGGCCGGCGCTCGTTGCGGATCTGCTGCAGGCGGGCGGGACGGATGGTGAGGCCGTAGAGCCGGTTGCGCAGGGTCTTGATCTGGGCCGGCAACTGCATCGAGCTGAAATCCTCGGGAATCAGCGGGTAATTCGCGGCACGGATGCCGAACTGCATGGCCAGGTAGAGGCAGGTCGGGGTTTTGCCGCAGCGGGATACGCCGACCAGGATGATGTCGGCCTCGGTCAGTTCGCGTTTGGACACGCCATCGTCGTGGGACAGCGCGTAGTTCACCGCTTCGATGCGGTGGTGGTAGTTGGCGAAATCGTTGACATTGTGGGTGCGGCCGACGGCATGTGA
>JAJTHX010000303.1 GCA_021300125.1 Betaproteobacteria bacterium
CCATCGCCTTCGGGCCGCTGCTGTAGAGCTGGCCGAGCATTTCGCCGACGCGGGAGACCAGGTGTTCTTCTTCCACCAGGTCGTGGATGAGGCCGATGCGCCAGGCTTCTGCACAGTCGAATTCCTCGCCGCTCAGCATGTAGCGCCGGGCCTGGCGCTCGCCGATTGCGGCGATGACATAGGGGCTGATCATCGAGGGGATGATGCCGATCTTCACTTCAGACAGGCGGAACGTCGCGGTGCGCGCACCGATTGCGATGTCGCAGGCTGCGACCAGGCCGCAGCCGCCACCGCGCACCGCGCCGTGTACCGCGGCGATGGTGGGCTTGTCCAGGCTGTAGAGGCGGTGGAACATGCGCGCCGAGGCTGCGGCGTTGGCGCGGTTCTGCGCCGGCGTGAATTTCGCGCTGGCACGCATGTGGCCGATGTCGGCGCCGGCGCAGAAGCTCTTGCCGG
This sequence comes from Betaproteobacteria bacterium, assembly GCA_021300125.1. Lineage (GTDB taxonomy): Bacteria > Pseudomonadota > Gammaproteobacteria > Burkholderiales > SG8-41. Next base: position 457 of record JAJTHX010000303.1, read on the forward strand.
CACCGGCGAGCACCACCGCACGCACGCTGTCATCGGCGGCCATGTCGTCGAGCGCTGCCGTCAACGCCTGCACCATCTCGCTGTCGAAGGCGTTGTGTACCTCGGGGCGGTTCAGCGTCAGCGTGACGTTGCCGAAATCGTCGCGATGCTGCAGTACGCGCGCTGCGCTACGGGCTTTGCTCATGGCAGGTGGTCCTGGATGCGGGTGGGGGATGTGCCGGCGCCACGCGAGGCCGGCTTCCATTCAGCCCGGCGATTATACGCAGCGGCCTGGTGCCGGCCGCGGCTGTTTCCAGCGTGTGGATTGGATGCGATCACCACGGCTGTTCGAGCCAGCGCGCAACCTGATCAAGGCGATCGGCGCCCCAGAACGGTTCGCCGTCCACGATCAGGTACGGGGAGCCGAATACCCCGCGCGCCACTGCGGTCTCGATTTCCAGCCGCAGGCGCTCCTTTACTGCTGCATCGTCAATGGCGGCGCCGATTGCAGCGGCATCGAGGCCAAGGCCGGTGGCCACCGCGGTCACCACGGCCGCTGCGGAAATGTCGCGGTCCTCGGTGAAGTAGGCGCGGTAGAGCGCAAGTGCGAGGTTTTTTGCGGCCGCCGGATCACGGTCCGTGATGCTGTAGCAGGCGCGGCAGGCGGCCGCAGTCGCGATCGGAAACCGCGTGGGTTTGCGGAAGGGCAGGCCGCAGGCACGTGCCGAGCGCAGCATGTCGTGTTCGGCGTAGCGGCCTTTGAGCGGGATGGTCACCAGCGGCTGCTGGCCGGTAATCTTGAACACGGCGCCCAGCAGGATGGGCCGCCACAGCGCTTCACGACCATGACGTGCGGCCAGCGCCTCGATCTGTTCCGCAGCAAACCAGCCGTAGGGGGAGGAAAAATCGAAGTAGAACTCGATTGGTGTTGCCATCCAGCGCTAACCCATTGTTTTATTTGATATTTTACTTTTACGTTAACGGAAGGCTGAAATCATCCAGACACCGGATTCTTGCCGGTGTCAGACTCGGCGAGCAGGCGCTGACACTGATTGGAAAAAAAATTGATTTCATTGAGCATGATCTCGACATCTTCCCGCTGCTGCTCCAGCTGGGCGCGACGGCGCTCGAGTTTCACGGCAAACTCTTCCAGTTGCCGGCGTTCGTCGTTGGCCAAATCGTAGAGCTGGAACAGCTCGCGTAATTCGCTCAGCGAGAAACCCAGTCGCTTGCCGCGCAGGGCAAGTTTCAACCGCACCCGGTCGCGGTGGCTGTAGAGGCGCTGCAAGCCCTCTCGGGCCGGTGTGACCAGGCCCTCGTCTTCGTAGTGACGGAGGGTGCGCGTGGTCACACCGAATTCTTCGGCCAATTCGCTGATGGTGTAAGTTTTGCTCATTGTGCTATGCAGCAATTGAATGTATAGTATTCGGGCAATTTGCCTTCATGCTTGAATTATCAGGACTTATTTGATTGATCCATTTTAACATTGCTTTTACGTAAACGTAAGTAAACAAAGCGAAAGCGCCTAGCGATGACAGCCAAAAACAAGCCACAAGCCGAATCCACGCCGCTTGAGCCGGCCGAGCTGGCGCGCCTTTACGCCGACATCGCCCAGAAAAGCGGTGCGCTGGTCAACCAGTTCATGCATCGCGCGGCCGACAAGGGCGCTCAGGCGATGAATGACGAATTGGGCATCGCCAAGGCCTTTTTTGATGCCTGGGGCCGGGTCCTGGCCGATCCGATGCGGCTTGCGGAACTGCAGATGAAGCTGTGGCAGGACTATGCCGCGCTATGGCAAAGCTCCTGGTTGCGTATGCTGGGCCAACCCGCAGAGCCGGTGGCCCAGCCGGAGAAGGGTGATCGCCGGTTCCGCCACGAGGACTGGGAAAACAATTTCCTCTACGACTACGTCAAGCAGTCATACCTGATCGCCGCACGCCACCTGCACAAGTCGCTCGCCGATGTCCAGGGGCTCGACGACAAGACTGCGAAAAAGGTGGATTTCTATACCCGGCAATATGTGGATGCCCTGGCCCCGTCGAACTTCCTGCTGACCAATCCCGAGGCCATGCGCGAAACCATCAGTTCGGGCGGGCAAAACCTCGTAAAGGGGCTGAACAATCTGCTTGAGGACCTCGCCCGAGGTAACGGGGAGCAGCTGCGGGTGCGCATGACCGACA
>JAJTHX010000135.1 GCA_021300125.1 Betaproteobacteria bacterium
CATCGAAGTGAATCGTTCTATAAAGGTGCAAATGCCATGAATTACATCAGCCAAGCCGAACAGAACACTTTAGCCGCGCAGTCCCGTGCCGAATCCGCGGTGCGCTACCCTATCGGTGTCGCCGCCCGCCTGACCGGCATCCAGGTTGAAACCCTGCGCGTCTGGGAGCGCCGTTACAGCGTCATCGGTCCCCAGGTCAGCGCCACCGGCCGGCGCATGTATTCCAGCGCCGACCTCGAACGCCTGCGCCTGATCAAGCAGCTGGTGGATGCCGGTCACCCCATCGGCTCGGTGGCCACCGTGCCCACCGACAAGCTGCTCGAACTGCGCGCAGCCGTGGCCGGAGCCGCCGTGGCCCACAATACCGAGGAGCCCGTCGCCACGCTGGGGCTGCGTGCGGTGCTGGTGGGCGAGGCCCAGCGCGCCGGCCGCGGCCGCGGGCTGTCGGTTGCCGGCAGCGCCCCGGACATCGAGCGCGCGATCGAACAGTTCCGCAATCTGAATGCCGACCTGGTCATCGTCGAGATGCCTTCGCTGCTGGACCTCGACATCGAGGAACTGGGCATGCTCAAAAGCACGGTCGGCGCGCGGCTCGCGGTGGTGCTCTACCGCTTCGGTGCCAGCTCGACCGTGCGCCGCATCCGCAAGGCCGGGCATGTCGTGGCCCATGCCGCGCTCGATGATTTCGGCCTCAGCACCCTGTGCAAGTCCGCGCTGCTGCCCGCCGCCGCGCCGGCGGCAATGCCGCGCCACGAACGCAAGCTCGACAACGCCTCGCTCGAAGCGCTGGCGCATGCCTCGAGCAGCATCGAGTGCGAATGCCCCAAGCACCTGGTGGACCTGGTGCGCTCGCTGACCAGTTTCGAGACCTACAGTGAGCAGTGCAGCGTGCGCAGCGAAGCCGATGCCCTGCTGCACCAGGACCTGCAGCAGACCGCCGCACGCGCGCGCTCGATGCTCGAACAGGCGCTGATCCGGCTGGCCATGCTCGAGGGCCTGCCGCTGCCCAGCACGCGCTGAAACCGCAAGCCATGCGTGCAGCCTGGACTTTCGGCCTCGCCGGCCTGATCCCGTTTGTCGGCCTCACGTTTCTTGCCGGGCTGGGGCCGCTGCAATGGCAGCCGGTGGCGCAGATCCTGCTCGCCCAGTATGGCGCGCTGATCACCGCGTTCGTCGGCGCGCTGCACTGGGGCCGAGCCGTGCAGTCCGGCAGCGAAGGCGGGGCCGCCTGGCTGCGTTACGGCTACAGCGTGGTGCCCGCGCTGTGGGCCTGGTTTGCGCTGCAGTTTCCGATTGCCCTGGTGCTGCAGTTGCTCGCTGCCGGGCTTGTCGCCTGTCTGGCCGTGGATCTTGCCTTCCAGCGGGTCCAGCCCTGGCCGGGCTGGATGATCCGCTTGCGGCTGGTGCTGACGACGGTCGCGGCCCTGTCGTTGCTGGCGGGCAGCCTGTGAACGCCCTGGCGCGCGCCGATGGCGTTGTCGAAAGCGGCACGCCGGGCATCCTGCTGCTCAGCAACACCAACACCACCATCGGCTACTGCCGCTATACCCCTGACGGCGAGGTGGAATACATCTTTGTCCATCCGCAATACCGCCGCCAAGGCCATGCCCGCCACATGCTGGCCAGGGTGGAAGCGATGACGGGGCGGCGGCTGCGATTCCAGCCGCCGGTCAGCCCGCTCGGCTCGATGCTGCAGCAGGATTACGACGCCGGCCAATCCGATTAGAATTGCGGCCTGCCGATTTTCCGTGCAGTTCCCACTGAAAGGACTTACCACATGATCGCTGTTGGCCAAACCCTGCCTGCGGGCAAAGTGATGGAATCCACCGAATTCGACGCCTCCAACGGCTGCCCGATGCCGCCCAAGGAAGTGGATGTGCTCGAAGCCGTCAAAGGCAAGAAAGTGGTGATCTTCGGCCTGCCCGGCGCCTTCACCCCGACCTGCTCGGCCAAACACGTGCCGGGTTATGTCCAGCACCACGATGCGCTCAAGGCCAAGGGAGTTTCCGAAGTGTGGTGTCTCGCCACCAACGACGCCTTCGTGATGGCGGCCTGGGGCCGTGACCAGAAGGCCGGCGGCAAGGTGCGCATGGTCGCCGACGGCAGCGCGGTCTACACCAAGGCACTCGGCCTGGAACTCGACCTCACCGCGCGCGGCATGGGTGTACGCACCAACCGCTTCGCGATGATCGTGGACAACGGCGTGGTCAAACACGTCGCCGTTGAAGGTCCGGGCAAGTTCGAGGTGTCCTCGGCCGAGGCGATCCTCGCCAAGCTGTAAGAGTTGTGGTCGACCGGTGCAATGCGCTTCGCTTATTGCACCCTACGAACTCCAATCCCGATGGGCCGTAGGGTGGGTTAGCCCCGAAGGGGCGTAACCCACCGGAACCGGCGTAACCCGCCGGTCAATAATCACTCCGGGCGAGGCCTCAAGCCTCGCCCTTGTTTTTTGGAGCAGTCGCCATGTTCACCCACATTGACCACGTTACCCTCGGCGTCGCCGACCTCGAACAGGGCACCGCACAACTGCGCCGACTGGGCTTCCATGTGCAGCCTGGCGGCGTGCATGAAGGCCGTGGCACCCACAACGCGCTGGCCTGGAATGACGAGGATTACCTCGAACTGCTGGCGATCCGCGATGCCGCCGAATACCGCGCGGCGAGCCGCACCGGCGCCAGCTTCGAGGCATTCATCGCCGCCGGCGGTGGCATCCATTCCATTGCGCTCGCCAGCGATGACCTCGAAGCGGATGTCGCGGCGATGCGCGGGCGCGGCATTGCCGTCAGCGATGTGCTGCCGGGCTCACGCACTACGCCGGACGGCCGCACGCTGCGCTGGAAGCTGGCCACGCTGGACCCTGTCCATGCGCTGCCGTTCAGGTTCATCCAGCACCTGACTCCGCTGGCCGAGCGCCGTCCGTCCGCTGCGCCGCACCCCAATGCGGTGCATATGCTGGAACGCAGCTACATCGTGGTGGCGGACGCCGAAGCCAAGGCCGCGGAATGCGCGCGCATCCTCGGCTTCGCACAGCCGCCGCTGCAGAAGGGCACGGTGATCATGTCCAACATGGCGATATTCCAGCTGGGCAGTACCGGCCTCGGCATCGTGTCGCCCTATGCCGACGGCCCCGCGCGCAAGGCGCTGCAGTCGCGCGGCCCCGGCGCCTTCCAGGCGCTGTATCGCACCACCAGCATGGGCGCCGCAGCGCGCTGGATGGCCGCGCAGGGCATGCCGCCGCTGGAGCGCGGCGTGCGCAATACCGGCGAACACGCGATGCTCGCCGCGCCGGCCGAAGCCTGTGGCGCGTATATCGGCTTTGTCGGTCCGGAGTGATTGGGATGTTGACCGTCTGGTGCAATGAGCACAGCGCATTGCACCCTACGAACCTTGGGCGTTGGGTCGCAGGGTGAGTTACGCCGCTTCGCGGCTAACTCACCATCATCACTGTGATTCATAACCAATTGTTTTTAAACAATAAATTTTTGATTGCTCTGGCATGGCCTGACAGCATTGCATCCACCACCGGCGCTGCGGTTTAATCCACCAACCGGACGCGGGCACACAAAACAAGCACAAGCCCGCGCCGCCTTCACGATCAAAACTGGGAGAACCTCATGCGTGTGTTGATTGCCGCCACGGCATTGTTGACGATGGGCCTGGCCCCGACTGCGATCGCGCAAAGCGCCAGATATCCGGACCGGCCGGTGCGCATGGTGATTCCGTTTCCGCCGGGCGGCACGGTGGACGTGACCGCGCGCCTGGTCGGCCCGCTGGTCTCGGCCTCGCTCGGGCAGCAGCTGGTGATGGAAACCCGCACCGGCGCCTCGGGCATCATCGGCACCGGCTTTGTCGCGCAGTCGAAGCCTGACGGCTACACCATCCTGATCAACACCACGCCGCTGGTCACCAATACGCTGATGTTCAGCAAGGTGCCCTACGACGCGCTCAACGACTTTGCGCCGGTGGCGCTGCTGGCCTCAACGCCGTCGTTTGTCAGCGTGCATCCCTCGGTGCCGGCGCGCAACGTGAAGGAACTGATTGCCATCGCCAGAAGCAAGCCCGGCGCGCTCAATTACGGCGGCTCGGGCGTGGGCACCAATCCGCACATCGCGGGCGATCTGTTCAACTACCTCGCCAAGACCGAGATTCCGGTGGTGCAGTACAAGGGCGGCGGACCAGCGCTGATCGCCGCGGTGAGCGGCGAGGTGAGTGTGGCCTTCTCTGGCATTGCCGGCGCGGTGCAGTTCGTCAAGAACGGCCGCCTGCGAGCG
>JAJTHX010000177.1 GCA_021300125.1 Betaproteobacteria bacterium
CGGGTTTATATAACTTATTGATTTAATTATATAATCTATTGAGGAGTTGAGGATGAAAACACTGATGACTGCGATGTTCTGCGCGCTGTTTGCCTTGTCCACCGCGCATGCCGCCGATCCCAAGGGTGAGGCCAAGAAGGGCGCGCCGGCTGCCGAGAAAAAGGCCGAGAAAGCGGCCGAGAAGACCGCCGAGAAACCGAAAAAGGAATCCAGCGAAGCGCAGAAAAAACAGCAGGAGCGCATGGCGGCCTGCAATGCGAGGGCCGAGGGCAAGAGCGGCGACGAGCGCAAGAAGTTCATGAGCAGCTGCCTGAAGGGCGAGGATGAGAAAAAAGGCCCGACCGAGGCGCAGAGGAAGCAGCAGGATCGCATGAAGGAGTGCAACGCCAAGGCTGAAGGCAAGTCAGGCGATGAGCGCAAGAAGTTCATGAGCAGCTGCCTCAAGGGTTGATCGGCTCAGGGGCTGTCATGACCGCCGCTGCGGTGCGGCAGCGTTGTGCAGAAGGGCATACTGGAAACGGTATGCCCTTTTCTTGTTCCTGGCGGTTTGTTCTGGTGCTGGTCCTTTGCTGACCTGGAGTGTTCATGACTGCAACCGCTGACGACAACACCCAGCACCGCAGCCGCATGGTTGCCGAAATCGAGCAACTCGTGCGCGAGACCGCGCGCGAGACCGGCCGTGCCGCGCTGGATTCCCGCGTGATCGCCGCGCTGCGCCGGGTCGAGCGCGAGCGTTATGTGCCGCAGCAGCAGGCGGCTCAGGCTTACGACAACCGGCCGCTGGCCATCGGCGCCGGCCAGACCATCTCGCAGCCCTTCATCGTTGCGCTGATGACTGACCTGATGCAACTGCGTCCTGGCGACCGTGTGCTCGAGGTCGGCACCGGTTCCGGTTATCAGGCAGCGGTGCTGGGGGAGCTGGCAGGCACGGTCTACACCATCGAGATTGTCGAGCAGCTGGCACTCGAAGCGGCGCGCGCGCTGAAGGCGGCGGGTTACCGCAACGTGCACACCCGTATCGGTGACGGTTATGCCGGCTGGCCGGAAGAAGCGCCTTTCGATGCGATCATGGTCACCGCTGCGGCGCCCGGGTTGCCACAACCGCTGGTCGAGCAGCTCAAGCCCGGCGGCCGCCTGGTAATTCCGCTCGGCGCGTCCGGCGCTGTGCAGTCGCTGACCGTGATCGAGAAGGATGCGCAGGGTCGCCTGATCCGGCGCAAGGTACTGGACGTGCGTTTTGTGCCTTTTACCCGCACGCCGCGCTGAGCTGCAGCACGCGTTCGAGCCAGGGCGCGGTGACTTCCTCGAAAATCCGCCGGCCGCTCCAGTCTGCCGAGCGGCCCATATGGCCCCCCTGCGGATTGATCCATACCGTGCTCTGCGGGTAGAGGCCGGCGAGCAGTTCGACGTCGGTGATGGGGATTTGCGAGTCGCGCGCACCGTTGATCAGCAGCAGCGGCGCCGCAGGCTGGCCGAGCAGGCCCTGCGCCTGCAGCGAATGCGCAGGGGCCGCGGCGAGCAGCGCCTCGAGTCCATCTACACCGAACAATGCTGCGGTCGCGGGCAGGTAGTCATAGAGATATTCATGCGACTGCAATGACGGGCCCAGCCATTGCGGCTGGAAGTAGTGGTGGATCGGCCCGCCATGCATCACCGCCCCGCGCAGGCGTTCGCGTTCGACGATGGCGAGCCGCGCCCCCCAGTAGCCGCTCCAGCTGCGTCCCTGCACCACCACGCGGCCGGCGTCGAGTTCGTCACGGCCGGCGACCCAGTCGAGCAGGGCGCTGAACATCTCCACCGCATCCGGCGCGAGTGTGGCGGGCGCCTCGCCGGTGCCCGGCATGTCCACCGCGATCAGCGCGATGCCGCGGCGCAGGTAGGCGCCGGCAAGGGCCATCACGTCTTCCTTGCGCGAATCGAGCCCGCTGATGCCGATTACCAGCGGCAAGGGGTCTGCGGCGCGCGGCATCCGCAGATAGGCGGTGATGGTTTCGTTGCGGAAGGGGATGCGCAGCATTTCCAGCGGCGGATCAAGCAGGCGGCCGTGGTTGCGGAAGGCCGCCAGCGCGCGCGGATAGACATGGCGCTTGAAGGGCGTGTTCTCCACCGGCCAGCGTGCGAAGTGAAACAGCCGCCACGCCAGCCGGTACGCTTCGCAGGCGGCCGCGGGATCGCACTCGCGCATCGCGTCCGCGCGCTCGAGATGGATCTCCGCGCGCGCGGCCCAGGCCTGCGCCCAGGCGTCCCGTGCCAGGGTGTCCACTCTCGCCAGTACTGCGCGCGTGTCGTCGAGCGGCACGCCGGCAACCGGCATCAGGTCGTATTCTGTGCGACGCAGCAACTCGGCCTTGAGCTGCGCCAGCGTGCGGCCTAGAGCGAACTCGCTGTCACTGATCGGGAGATACCACATCGCGGCGGGGGTCTTTCAGGGGGTTCGGGCCATGCCTGCCATCGGCTGCAGCTTAGCCGAGCCGCGGCACCAAAATAAAGCGTTCGGGCAGTGCCATGCACCGTGGCGTGGCGGTTACCGCCGGATCCAGCTGTACTCGCTCCCCTGAACCGCAGGAAAACCATCGGAAACCACGGGGAAAGGGTCTGTAATGTACAGATGGCACGGGGGTTGCTCAAACCACAGGCATGACATCCGCCGGATGCCGCGTGGTAAGGAGGCAAGGAGTGAAGATGGGCTGGATACACATGATCGACTGGCTTGCCGAAGGCCAGAACCTGTCCGGGCAGGAAGCCGAGCAACTGTTCTCCGCGATTTTTGACGGCGGCATGCCCGAGCTGGAAATGGGCGCGCTGCTCGCTTTGCTGCAGCAGCGCCCGGCCAGCCGCGGCGAACTGCAGGGTGCACTGTCGGCCTTGTCCACGCGGGTGTTTCATGCCACGGCGCCGGCACTGCAATGGCGGCCGGTGCTGATGCCGGCCTATGGCAGTGCGCGCGGCCATCTGCATCTCGCGCCGCTGCTGGCCCTCAGCCTGCAGCGCCTGGGCATTCCGGTGCTTGCCCACGGTGCGCTCAGCGGCGAAGGCGGCGTGTCCGCGGCCTACCTGTTCCGGGAGCTGGGCGTGATGCCGACCGCAAGCCTCGCCCAGGCGCAGCAGGCACTCGCCGCCGGGCAGACCGCTTTCGTGCCCACCGGCGCGGTGTCGCCGGCGCTGGCCAATCTGCTCGCCCTGCGCGTGCGTCTGGGCGGCGGCGCGCTGGCGCGGCTGCTGGCGCGGCTGGCTGACCCCTTCGGCGGCGCCGCGCTGCAGTTGCTGCCGGCGATCGATGCCGGCGAAGCCCTGATGGTGCAGGAACTGCTGTGTGACAGCGGCTCAAGGGCGCTGGTGTTTGAATCAGCAGGCGCAGATGCTGTGGTCGATGCCGAGCGCAGGCCTGCGATGGTGCTGGTCAACGAAGGCCGCATGCAGACGCTGTTTGACGGCGAGGCCACCGCTCGCAGCGCGCATCCGCTGCCCGCGGCGCAGGACCTCAAGGGCACCGCACGCTGGATGCTCAGCGTACTCGAGGGGCGTATCCCGATGCCGGCGCCGATCGCCAACCAGATCGCCTGCTGCCTCTACGGCTGCGGCTACGCCCAGGACCTCAACCAGGCCAAGGCCATCGCCGCGGTCGAAACCGGCAGCCTCGCCGCCGCCTGACCTGCGGCGCCCGCGGCGGCTCCGCCTTCCGGCCGCCGTGCTAGACTGTGCCCCAGTTTTGTCCCGATTCGGGACTGTTCAACCGCTGCAATACAATCGCAAGAGGAGGAAACAGATGGGCGCCATATTCCAGTCCCTGGGTCGCACCGTGCTGGCCGGATTCGTGATCCTGGCCGTGATCGTGATTGCCACCGGAGGTGCCGGCGCGCGTGCCGGTGATCATGCCTGGTGGGCTTTTGTGCTGCGCTGGCTGCACGTGCTCTCGGGCATCATGTGGATCGGCCTGCTCTATTACTTCAACTTCGTGCAGATTCCCTCGATGCCGAAGATCCCCGACGAGCAGAAGCCGGCAATCGGCAAGGTGATCGCACCCACGGCGCTGTTCTGGTTCCGCTGGGCGGCACTGGCCACCGTGGTCACCGGCCTGCTCGTTGCGAGCATGTACCAGTATCTGGCCAAGGCGCTGATGCTGGGCGAGGGCTTTGTCGCCATCGGCATCGGCATGTGGCTGGCGCTGATCATGGCGTTCAACGTCTGGTTCATCATCTGGCCCAACCAGAAAAAGGCGCTGGGCATTGTCCAGGTTGACGCCGACGCCAAGGCCAAGGCCGCGCGCGTGGCGATGCTGACCTCGCGCTTCAACACCATGCTGTCGATCCCGATGCTGTTCTGCATGGTGGCGCAGCAAAATGGCGGGCTCTGAGGCAGGGCCTCCGAGCTTGCGAAAAACCCGGGCGCCGCCCGGGTTTTTTTATGTCCTGTGCACGGCGCGCAGGCGCATGGCCCGTCTTGGCGCACGCCGCGGCCTTGGCATATGATCACGGCTTTTTGCGATCATCAAGGACAAAGCCGCATGCAACACGAACTGCCCAAACTGCCGTATGCAATGGACGCCCTGGCGCCTCACGTGTCGAAAGAGACCTTTGAGTTCCACCATGGCAAGCATCATCAGGCCTATGTCACCAACCTCAACGGCCTGATCAAGGGCACCGAATTCGAAAACGCCTCGCTCGAGGACATCGTCAGGAAATCTTCCGGTGGCGTGTTCAACAACGCGGCCCAGGTGTGGAACCACACCTTCTTCTGGCACAGCATGAAGCCGAACGGCGGCGGCAGGCCGTCTGGCGCGCTGGCCGCGGCAATCGACAGGAAGTGGGGCGGCTTCGACGCCTTCAAGGAGGCCTTCACCAGGAGCGCGGTCGGCAACTTCGGCAGCGGCTGGACCTGGCTCGTGAAG
>JAJTHX010000288.1 GCA_021300125.1 Betaproteobacteria bacterium
AACCGGAGATGATCGAGTCGGTGGATCTCAGGGTCAGCCCGATCGTGTTCGAGCTCACCGCCAAGGACAATCCGCAGACAGGGCTGGAGGGCAAGTTCAGCGTGTTCCATGCCGCTGCCGTTGCGCTGCACACCGGCAAGGCCGGCGAGGCGCAGTTCAGCGACGCCAGCGTGCTCGATCCGGTGACCGTGGCGCTGCGCCGCAGGGTGCGCATCGAGCGCGACGAGTCGATCGGCCGCGTGCAGTCGCACATCTCCATCCGCACCAGGGACGGCCGCGTTCTTGAGCGTCATGTTGTGCATGCACTGGGCACGCTGGAGCGGCCCATGAGTGATGCCGATCTCGAAGCCAAGTTCCGCGGACTTGCAGAAGGCATTCTTGATGACCGGCAGGCGGACGAGGTGATTCGCCTGTGCTGGGATGTGGAGCACCTGCCCGATGCCGGCACCATCGCGCGCGCGGCTGCGCCGTGAAGGTCACGCTGCTCGGCACCGGCAGTCCGCTGCCGTCGCTTAAAAGGGCCTCGTCCAGTTATCTGGTCGAGACCGGGGAGGACAGGGTGTTGATCGACCACGGCCCCGGCGCCTTCCTGCGCCTGATGCAGGCCGGGCGGTACTCGACGGATGTCACGCACGTCTTCCTGAGTCACCTGCATTTTGACCATTGCGCCGACCTGATCCGGCTCTTCCATCACCGCTGGGATGCGAGCGGCGACGCGACACCGCCGCTGCGCATCTTCGGTCCGCCCGGCACGCAGGAATTCATCGACCGCGTGTTCGGTCCGCAGGGCGCGTTCAGCCGTGACCTGGTGTCACGCACGCAGCATCCGCTCAGCGTTGGTGCCTACCGCGAGCGGGGCGGCACGCCACCACGGCCCTGGCCTGACACCCGGGTCACCGAGCTCTCAGGTGAAGGAGTGCTCGAGTTCGCGGGTTGGCGCATCCTGCGTTGCGAGGTGCCGCATTACCAGCCCTATCTCGACAGTTTTGCCTACCGTGTCGAGGCCGGCGGCAAGGCCTTCGTCTATACCAGCGACGTCAATCTCGCCCGTCCCGGCGGCGCGCCGCCCGCGCTGCTGGAACTGGCGCGGGGCGCCGACCTGCTGGTGCATTACCTCAATGCCTTTGCCTTCGAGGCGAACCATCCGGGCGGCCTTGCCGGCCCGCGCTTTGCGGCTGCGCTTGCGCGGGAGGCCGGCGTCAAGACCCTGGTCACCACCCACCATGGCCCCTGGATCGACGGCGGTGACCGGCCGCAGCGTCTGCTGGCGGAGATCCGTGCCGCATTCGGCGGTGAAGTGATCTGGGGCGAGGACCTGATGGCATTCACGCTCTGACCGCCGCCGTTTCTGCGCGCCCGCTGCCAGGCTGTGTTTGGCCGGCTTGCCCACCCTTTGCCGGCGCACCTACAATGCCCGCCCCGGCGCCGCCCATAGCGCCGCTTCGACGAGGAGAACCGCTTGAAACCCACCCTGATTGGCGCCGCCGTGCTGGCCGCGCTTGCTGCACCGGCCGCCATTGCGCAAGGCGCTGCAGCCGGCTATCCCAACAAGGCCCTGCGACTGGTGGTGCCGTTTCCGCCGGGTGGCGGCAACGACATCCTCGCGCGCACCCTCGGCCAGCGCCTGTCGGAAGTGGTGGCGCAGCAGGTGGTGGTGGACAACCGCGGTGGCGCCGGCGGCGCGCTGGGTGCCACCATCGCCGCGCAGGCCAATCCTGACGGCTACACCCTGTTTCTCGGCAGCGTCGGCAATCTCGCGCAGACCCCGGCGCTGAAGGCGGACCTGCCGTACCAGCCGCTGCGCGATTTCGCACCGGCGGCGCTGGTGGCAGTGTCCTCCTTCATGCTGGCGGTGCATCCTTCGCTGCCGGTGAAGACGGTGCAGGACCTGGTCTCGATGGCGAAAGCGAGCCCCGGCAAGCTGACCTATGCCTCGGCCGGCACCGGTTCATCGCTGCACATGGCGGGTGAGCTCTTCAAGCACGCCACTGCCACCGACCTGCTGCATGTGCCGTACAAGGGCACCGGCCCGGCAATGGCTGACCTGGTCAGCGGCCGCGTCCAGCTCATTTTCAGCACCATGCCGCCGGTACTGCCGCAGGTGAAGGCGGGCAAGCTGCGCGCGATCGCGGTGACCACGGCCAGACGCGCCGCCGCTGCGCCGGACGTGCCCACCATCGCCGAGTCCGGCGTCAAGGGCTTCAATGTGTCGAACTGGCAGGGCGTGCTGGCGCCGGCAAAAACCTCGCCGGTGATCGTGCGCAAGCTCAATCAGGACATCCTGAAGACGCTGGGCCTGCCCGGCATGACCGAGGCGCTGGCACAGCAGGGGCTGGAGCCCGCGGGCGGCACGCCGGAGGAATTCGGCAAACTGATCAAGTCCGAACTGGAGAAATACAACCAGATCGTCAAGGCGGCGAAAATTGTCACCGAGTGATCTGCGGGTCGCGGCGCGGTGTCTTGCGTCCGTATTTCAGTATCCCGGGTTCGACTCGCCCTGCCAGAGCATCTCGTAGCCGAGTTCCTCGCTGCCCGAGCACAGCGCGGCGAGGGCGGCAAATTTCTCGTTGAACACCTGGTCGGCGTGGGAGC
>JAJTHX010000302.1 GCA_021300125.1 Betaproteobacteria bacterium
GCCTGGCGCGTTTCCTGAAGCCTTACCGCGCGCGGGTCTATGCCGCGCTCGTCGCGCTGCTGGTCGCGGCCGGCTGCGTGCTGGCGCTGGGCCAGGGTTTGCGCTTTGTCATCGATGCGGGTTTCGGCAGCGGCGATCCGGCGATGCTCAACACCGCGCTCGCCGGCGTGATCGCGGTGTCGGCGGTGCTGTCGGTGGCGACGTGGCTGCGCTTCTACCTGATGATGACCACCGGCGAATTCGTCATCGCCGACCTGCGGCGAGCGGTATTCGGCCATGTGCTGACGCTGTCCCCCGCGTTTTTCGACACCACCCGCACCGGCGACATCATTTCCCGCGTCACCAATGACAGCGAGCAGCTGCGCCAGGTGATCGGCTTCGGCCTGTCGATGTTCCTGCGCAACGGCCTGATGATGGTCGGCGCGCTGGTGCTGCTGTTCGCCACCAGCCCGCGGCTGGCCTTCCTGATCGTGCTGGGCGTGCCGGCGACGCTGGTGCCGATCCTGCTGCTCGGCCGCTATGTGCGGCGCCTGTCGCGCAGCAACCAGGACCGTGTCGCCGAAGTGTCCTCGCAGGTGGACGAGGCGATGCATGAAATCCGCACCGTGCAGGCCTATGGCCACGAGCAGCGCACCGCGGCGGCCTTCGAGGCGGCCACCGATGCGGCGCAGGCCGCCGGCGTGGATCGCGTGCGGATCAAGGCCTGGCTGATTTCCTCGGTGATGCTGATCGCCTTCTGCGCGGTGGGCGTGATCCTGTGGATCGGCGGCCACGACGTGCTCGACGGCCGCATCAGCGCCGGCGAGCTGTCGGCCTTCGTGTTCTATGCCGGCGTGGTCGCAAGCGGTGCCGGCACGCTGTCCGAAGTCTGGGGCGAAATCCAGCGCGCCGCCGGCGCCACCGAGCGGCTGATGGAGCTGCTGGATGCGCGCAGCGAGCTCGTTGCCGCCGCGCCGCGCGCCGCGCTTCCGGCGCGTCCACGCGGCGAGATCCGCTTCGAGGGGCTGCGCTTCGCCTACCCGACCCGGCCCGATGTCGAGGCGCTGTCGGGGCTGAGCTTCACGGTGCAGCCCGGAGAACGCGTCGCGCTGGTCGGGCCTTCAGGCGCAGGCAAGACCACGATCTTCGCGATGCTGCTGCGCTTTTACGACCCGCAGGCCGGCCGTGTGCTGATTGACGGCATTGACCTGCGCCACTGCGATCCGCGCGAGCTGCGCCGGGCCGTCGCGCTGGTCTCTCAGGATCCGGTGATTTTTGCGACGAGCGTGGCCGAGAACCTGCGCTTCGGCCGGCCCGATGCCACGCTCGACGAGATCCGTGCCGCCTGCAAGGCTGCACATGCCGGGGAATTCATCGAACGCCTGCCGCAGGGTTTCGACACCGAGCTCGGCGAGCGCGGCGTGCGCCTGTCCGGCGGCCAGCGCCAGCGCCTGGCCATTGCCCGTGCGATCCTCGCCGACCGGCCGATCCTGCTGCTCGATGAAGCGACCAGTTCGCTGGACGCCGAAAGCGAGCGCCAGGTCGCCGCGGCACTGGAGGAACTGGCGAGGGGCCGCACCACGCTGGTGATCGCCCATCGCCTGGCGACGGTGCGCAATGCCGACCGCATCTTAGTGCTCGAGCGCGGGCAGCTGCATGCCACCGGCACCCACGACCAGTTGCTGCGGGAAGAGGGGCTCTACGCCCACCTCGCGCAGCTGCAGTTCATGGCTGAGAGTGCCCAGCCATCACAAACCATGCCGCCGTTCGCCGGCGCGACGGGCTGAAGTGGTGGCGGCAATGACCGCGGGGATGATTCTCTGACGGTTTAAAACTGCTGCTGCCCGCCGTCGACGTAGATCAGCTGTCCGCTGACCATGCGCGCCGCCGGCATGCACAGGTAGCGCACCAGGCCGGCGACTTCCTCCGGGGACGAGCGGCGGCCCATCGGCACGCTGGTGACCGGCGCGCGCTCGGAGCGGCCGGCCGCGCGCGCGGTCTCCATCTGCCCCGGGGCGACGCAGTTGACGTTGATGTTGTGCTCGCCCAGCTCCTTGGCCATCGCGCGGGTGAAGCCCCACAGCCCGTGCTTGCCGACCGAGCCGTGCACGCGTTTCTTGGCGCCGGAGAGCGCGGTCATGCCGCCCAGCGTGACGATGCTGCCGCCGCCGGCGGCGATCATCGAGGGCAGGCAGGCTTTGGTGCAGAAAAACGAGCCGTCGAGGGTGATCGAGAGCAGGCTGCGCCATTCCTCGTAGCTCATGTCGATGAAGGCGGTTTCCTTGCGGATCGAGGCGTTGAGGATGAGGATGTCGACCTTGCCGTGGCGTTTGACGATGTCGCCGGCCATGGCATCGACTGCGGCGCGGTCGGAAATGTCGGCGATATGGACTTCGGCCTGGCCGCCGGCGGCGCGGATTTCGGCGGCCACGGCCTCGGCATCGGCACGGGCGGTGCGCGCGTTGACGGCGACGGTGGCGCCGGCTTCGGCGAGTGCCAGCGCGATGGCGCGGCCGATGTTGCGCGACGCGCCGGTGACCAGCGCGACCTTGCCTGCGAGTTCCTGTGTGGCTGCCATGGGCTTCCCCGTAGGTTATTGATGGACAGACGTGGATTTTACCGGCTGCGGTCAAACCGCTACCATGATGGCGGATGCAAGGGACTGACATGAAGAGGCTGCGCAATACGACGATCATGCCGCTGTTGGTGCGCCCGGCGGGCGCCAGGACTGCCTGATGGCGGTGCCGGCGCGCAGCAAGAAAAAGAAAAAGCATGCGGCGAGGCGCACCGCACGCCCGCGTGTTTCACGCGCGACAATTGCGGCGACGGAATGGCAGGCGCGCTGCGAGCTCGCCGCGGCCCACCGCCTGGTTGCGCATTTCGTGTCCGTCGACCTCACCTACAACCACATCTCGCTGCGCGTGCCCGGCGAACCCGGTCATTTCCTGGTGAAGGCCGACAACGTGCTGATGGAGCAGGTGACCGCCTCCAACCTGGTCAAGTACGACCTTGACGGCCGCCAGGTCGGCGTGTCGCCGTACAAGGCCAGTCCGGCCGCCTACAACCTGCACGCCGCGGTATTGGGCGCGCGGCCGGACATCCATGCCGCGGTGCATA
>JAJTHX010000272.1 GCA_021300125.1 Betaproteobacteria bacterium
AACTGCCTTACCGTGCCGACAGCGCTGTGCTGTTCGAGGCGGTTGCGGATCGGCCGTGGGCGGTGTTCCTTGACAGCGGCCTGCATTACCCCGGCCAGGCGCGTTACGACATCATCAGCGCCGAGCCGCATGTGCGCCTGATCACCCGCGGCAATCTGACCGAGGTGCATGGCGAGGCGAGCGAACTGTCGCGCGCTGATCCTTTCGATCTGCTGCGCGCGCAGCTCGCGATGGATCCTGCGCTGCGCAGTGAGCTGCCCTTCACCGGAGGCGCCATCGGCTACTTCGGCTACGACCTGGCGCGGCGCTACGAAAAACTGCCGGTGCGCGCACGCGACATCGAGCGCATCCCCGACATGGCGGTGGGCCTCTACGACTGGGCGGTGGTGGTGGACCATTCCGAGCAGCGCACCTGGCTCGCCGGCCAGGGGCGCGATCCCGACACCGACCGCAAGTGGGACGCGCTGGTGCGCCTGTTCAGCACCGCGCCCGTCGAGCGCCGCCGCGCCGCCTTCCGCGTGACCCCGCCGGTGACCTCGAATTTCACGCCTAAGGGTTACGGCCACGCCTTTGACCGCGTGCTGGATTACATCCGCGCCGGCGACTGCTATCAGGTCAACCTCGCGCAGCGCTTCACTGCCCACGCCCAGGGCGATCCCTGGCTGGCCTACCAGCGGCTGCGGCGCATCAACCCGGCGCCGTACTCGGCCTACCTCAGCACGCCTTATGCGCAGATCCTGTCGGCCTCGCCCGAGCGGTTTTTGCGCGTCAGCGGCGGTGAAGTCGAAACCAAGCCGATCAAGGGTACGCGCCCGCGTGCCGGCCACGACCGGCTCGATGCCGAGCGCATCGCCGAACTGCTGGCGAGCGACAAGGACCGTGCCGAGAACCTGATGATCGTGGACCTGCTGCGCAACGACCTGTCGAAGAACTGCGCCACCGGCAGCGTGAAGGTGCCGCGCCTGTTCGAGGTCGAAAGCTTTGCCACGGTGCATCACCTGGTGAGCACGGTCACCGGCCGCCTGGCGCCGGGGCGCGACGCCATTGACCTGCTGCGCGGCGCCTTTCCCGGCGGATCGATCACCGGCGCGCCGAAAACGCGGGCGATGCAGATCATCGAGGAACTGGAGCCGCACCGCCGCGGCGTGTATTGCGGCGCCATCGGCTATGTCGGCTACGACGGCGGCATGGACAGCAACATCGCCATCCGCACGCTGGTGCATTCGCGTGGCACGGTGCGTTTCTGGGCGGGCGGCGGCATCGTTGCCGACTCTCAGCGCGAAGCCGAATACCAGGAAACCTTCGACAAGGCCGCGGCGCTGCTCAACCTGCTGCAGCAGAGCGCCGAGAGCGCGCACGGCGGGGCCTGAGCCGGTGTTTTGTGCCATCATCGCGGCTCCATCCCGCCGGAGCCGTCGCATGGCCGTCCTCGAACTGAACCAGCAGAATTTCGAATCCACCGTCACCGGCCATTCGATGGTGATCATCGACTTCTGGGCGCCGTGGTGCGGCCCCTGCCGTTCCTTCGCCCCGGTGTTCGAGGCGGCCTCCGAACAGCATCCGGATGTGGTGTTCGCCAAGGTCAATTCCGACGACGAGCAGGCCATCGCCGGCCATTTCGGCATCCGCTCGATTCCCACGCTGATCCTGTTCCGTGACCAGATCATCGTCTTCATGCAGGCGGGCGCGATGCCGGCTTCCGCGCTGCAAAGCGTGATCGAGCAGGCCAAGGCGCTGGACATGGACCAGGTGCGCAAGGACATCGCCGAGCGCGACCAGCAGGCCCAGCAGCAGCAATGATGGACCGGTTCATCGCGGGCGGCCCGCAGGCGCCGCGGGGAGGCATCAGCTCATGACATCGCGCGGTTTCTGGATCGACCATTTCCCCGGCAATTTTCTGTGGTCCAACGCTGCGCTGGCCTGCAAGGGCATGGCGCCCTACGGTGTGGTGGCGATGGACGAGATCGACCGCATCGCACTGCGCCTGAAGGATCGCCAGGAAGAGCCGGAGGCCTGGCCCGAGGAATGGTGCGCGATGGCGGCGAAACTCGAAAACACCGCCGATGCCGCGGCGGCGAAGGGGCAGGAACGCAGCGCGGGCAACACCTACCTGCGTGCCGGCAACTATTACTACACCGGCGAACGTTTCATTCCGCCGGGTGAGGCCAAGGCCGCGGTGGGGCGCAAGGCCTACCGCTGTTTCCGCGAGGGCCTGACCCGGCGCCACCCCGAAATCGAGTTTGTCGAGGTGCCGTACCTGCAGGCCACGCTGCCGGCGCTGTTCATGAAGGCGCCCGGGGTGAGTGTGCGGGCGCCGACCGTGGTCATCTTCAACGGCATGGACAACTGCAAGGAAATGAGCGTGATCTTCGCCGGGCTGGAGTTCGCGAAGCGCGGCATGCACACGCTGGCGATCGACGGGCCGGGGCAGGGCGAGACGCTGCGTTTCCGAGGCATCCCCAGCCGCTTTGATTACGAAGTGCCGGGCAAGGCCGCCTATGACTATGTCGCGCAGCGTGCCGACGTCGATCCGGCGCGGGTGGTGATCATGGGCTACAGCTTCGGCGGCTATTACTCGGCGCGCATTGCCGCTTTCGAGCCGCGTTATGCCGCCGGCGTGGCGATGACCGCGCTGCACTGGGACCTTGCCGGCTGGCAGCAGAAGATCAGGGACAAGGCGAGGGCCGAGGGCAGCAAGATCGCGCAGTCGAATTTCCAGTTCCAGTGGGTGGTTGGTGCTGCTGACGTGGATCAGTCCATCGAGATTGCCGGGCGCTTCACGCTGAGGGATGTCGCCCACCAGATCACCATGCCCTTCCTGGTGACCCATGGCGCCAATGACCGCGTGGTGCCGGCGGAAAACGCGCAAAAGCTCTACGACGCGCTCGGCTCCGCGCGCAAGACGCTGCGCGTGTTCACCGCCGAGGACGGCGGCGCTGAGCATGCCCATGTCGACAACCGTCAGGTCGGTGTGGATTTCGTGGCCGACTGGATCGCGGCGAACCTGCCAGCCTGATATCGAGCCGCTGAATCCGCCAGGGGCGCGCAGCCGGGCTGTACCCGCGGTAAACTCAGTCATCCGATTTCGCATTTCCCCCGGGTTCTCCTTGAAACGCCTGTTCTATCTGATCCTCGCGGTCCTGTTCCTCGTCGGCGCCGGCCTGACCTGGCGCCATTTCGCCCAGCCCAAGGCCGGCGCGCTGGTTGCGAAGGGGCCGGGCGGGCCGGCGCGGCCGATGCCGGTGAAGATTGCCCAGGTGCGCAGCGGTCCGGTGGTGGACAGTGTGTCCGCGGTGGGCACGCTGCTCGCCAATGAATCGGTGATGATCCGTCCCGAGGTGGACGGCCGCATCGTCGCCATCCATTTCCAGGAAGGCCAGCAGGTGCGCAGGGGCGAGAAGCTGCTGACCATGGACGCCGGCGAGACCGAAGCCCAGCTGGTCTCGGCGGTGGCTGCGGCCAACCTCAACCGCAGCCGGCTCAAGCGCGCCGAGGAGCTGCAGGCAAAGAATTTCATCAGCGTGCAGGCGCTGGACGAGGCGCGGGAGAACGTGAATCAGTCGAACGCGCGCGAGACCGAGCTGCGCGCGAGGCTGGCGAAGACCGTGGTGCATGCGCCCTTCGACGGCGTCACCGGACTGCGCCAGGTCAGCGCGGGCGCCTACGTCAAGGCCGGGCAGGATGTGGCGCGGCTGGAGGGCATCGGCGTGCTCAAGCTGGATTTCCGCGTGCCCGAGCTGTACCTGAGACGGCTGCGCGTCGGCCAGGGCCTAAGCATCAACGTCGATGCCTATGCCGGCGAGACCTTCTCCGGCAGTATCTATGCCATCGAGCCCGCCGTGGACGAATCCACGCGCACCGTGCTGCTGCGCGCGCGCCTGCCCAATCCCGGAGCCCGTCTCAAGCCCGGCATGTTCGCGCGGGTCAGTCTCGAGTTTGCGCGACGCGACAACGCGCTGCTGGTACCGGAGCAGGCCATCGTGCCGCGCGGCGACGGCCGCTTCGTCTACCGTGTCGTTGACGGCAAGGCCGCATTGACCAAGGTCGAGACCGGCGTGCGCCGGCCGGGCGAAGTCGAGGTGCTGAGCGGACTGCAGGCCGGTGACACCATCGTCGCCGACGGACAGTTGAAGCTGCAGGACGGCGCGGCGGTCAGCACCGGCGCGCCGAAGCCGGCGCCGCCGGCGAAGTAACCCCGGGCCCCGCTGATGCAGCTTCCGGAACTTTCCGTCAGGCGTCCCGTGCTGGCCACGGTGATGAGCCTGATGATCGTGCTCGTCGGCATCATTTCCTTTGAGCGTCTGACGGTGCGCGAGTACCCCAAGATCGACTCGCCGGTGGTGTCGGTGCGCACGGTCTATGCCGGTGCCAGCGCGCAGGTGATGGAGACCCAGGTCACCCAGCCGCTGGAGGACAGCATCTCCGGTATCGAGGGCGTGAAGACGCTGAAGTCGATCAGCCGTGAGGAGGTGAGCCAGATCACGGTCACGTTCGTCACGGACCGCGATGTGGAGGCCGCGGCGAACGATGTCCGCGACCGTGTGGCGCG
>JAJTHX010000376.1 GCA_021300125.1 Betaproteobacteria bacterium
CGAGCACCAGCTGATCATGCAGAAGGCGGGCTGGTCGCGCGAGGATGTGCAGCGTTATGTGTTCGAGCACAGCCAGTTGTCGCAGGCCGAGATGCAGCGCGCCAACATACGCCCCGGCCCGGTCACCGCCGAATCCGAAGCCACGATGCAGCCGCTGGTGCACACGCCGCAGGATTTGCTGGTCATCGCCGCCGGCGGCAAGGCCGGCGTGCAGTCCTGTTACATCCCCGGCTGGGGCGGCAAGAACGGTTCGCAGAGTGTTACCCGGGAAATCCGGTGTCCTTGAAATGTGGGTGTATTCAACCCATTGTTTTAATTGATTTTTATTTAGGAGATCGCCATGAGCATCCAGATCTACGATCCCACCACCGAAACCAGCAGTCGCAAGATCAACTTCGTGCCGCGGCCGAAGTCGCTCCAGGGCCTGCGCATCGGTCTGGTCGACAACACCAAGCACAACTCCGACCAGCTGCTGATGCGCATCGCAGCGATCCTCGAGAAGGAACACGGTGCGAAGTCGCATGTGATCCGCAAAAAGAAAAGCGCCGGTTCGGCCCCCGGCCCGGAGATGATTGCCGAGTACAAGCAGAACTGCGACATCATCGTTGCAGGCGTCGGCGATTGAGGGTCATGCAGCTCGGGCAGTGTGCTCGACAGCATCGTATTTGAGCAGCAGGGGATTCCTTCGGCGTCCATCGTCACCCACGTGTTCACGGTGACGGGCAAGGCGATGGCGAAGACCTGGGGCGTGCCGGACCTGAAGTTCCTGGTCATGCCGCACCCGATCGCCAACCTGACGCCGGAACAGATGGACCAGCGCGCGGCGGAGATCGCGCCCCAGGTGGTGGACCTGTTGTTGAAAGGCCAGCAGTAGATTTTTACACCCGGCCGGCGGGCTTTGGTCCGTCGGCCCGCTGTGAGCAGTGCTTCTCAGGGAGGAAGCCATGCCATTTGCAGTCGCAGCATCCGCGCTGGTCAGTGTCTTCCCTCTCCTCCGGCGTGCGGTTTGTCCGGAATCATTTTCAGGGCATCGCACCGCTGCATATGTGTGCGGTTGCGGTCTGACGCGCCATGGAAAAGCCAGACTTGGTCCCTGATCCCGTTGGTCAGGACGCACAGCCTGCGGGCGAACTGCCGTTTGTCGCGCCCTGCCGGGCTTTGCCGCCGCTCGCCGCACTCGGCTGGCTGCGCCAGGGCTGGTCCGACCTCAAACGCGCGCCGCGGCAGAGCCTGGCCTGCGGCCTGGCGATCGTGGTGCTGTCCTGGGGGGTGACTGGCATCGGCCTGCGCCTGGGCAGCTACTGGGCGGTGCTGGTGCTGATGTCGGGTTTCGTGTTTGTCGCGCCGTTGCTGGCGCTGGGCCTGTATTCCATCAGCCGCCAGCTTGAGGCCGGAGAGCGGGCCCGCCTGTCGCGCTGCTTCGCAGAGCAGCGCCGTGCCCTCGGCAACGCGATGGTGTTCGCGCTGGCGCTGCTGGTCCTGTTTCTGGTATGGGCGCGAGCAGGCTCAATGGTGCATGTGTTCTTCCCGGCGGATGGCGGTACTGATCTCAACCAGCTTGCGGTGTTTCTGGCCATTGGCTCGGCGGTGGGCTCGATCTTCGCGCTGCTGACCTTCATGTTCAGTGCGTTCTCGCTGCCGATGATCTGTGACCGCGAGGTTGATGCGGTCACTGCCATCGTCACCAGCGTCAATGCGGTGCTGCGCAACAAGCGTGCGATGGCGCTGTGGGCGCTGCTGATCGTGTTCCTGACCGGCATCGGCTTCGCCACCGCGCTGCTCGGCCTGGCGCTGACGGTACCGCTGCTCGGCCATGCCACCTGGCATGCCTATCGCGAGGCCATTGACGCCAGCGCCTGGCCGGAGAGCAGCGGCCGCTGAGCACCGGCGCGGTTCGGTCCCAGCGCGGGGAATGCGGGCGGGAGGCAGTCAATCTGCGTAGAATGCGCCTCTTTGCGCGGCGCTCTGCCGCATTCCGATGATCCGTTTCAGCCAGATTACGCTGCGCCGCGGCGCCAAGGTGTTGCTCGAAGATGCCGACCTCTCGCTCAACCCCGGGGGACAAGATCGGGCTGATCGGTGCCAACGGCACCGGCAAGTCCAGCCTGTTTGCGCTGCTGCGCGGCGAACTGCACGCCGACCAGGGGGAGGTTGATTTCCCCCAGCGCTGGCGTGTCGCCCATGTCGCGCAGGAAACACCGGCGCTGGAGCGCGCGGCCATCGATTACGCCATTGATGGAGACACCACGCTGCGCCGTCTCGAGGACGAACTGGCTGCGGCTGAAGCCGAAGGCGATGGCGAACGCATCGGCACGGTCTATGCCGATCTTGCCGATGCCGACGCCTGGACCGCGCATTCGCGCGCCGAGCGCCTGCTCTACGGCCTCGGCTTCAGCCACGACCAGATGGGGCAGCCGGTGGCGAGTTTTTCCGGGGGCTGGCGGATGCGGCTCAATCTCGCGCAGGCGCTGATGTGCCCCTCGGACCTGCTGCTGCTGGACGAGCCGACCAACCACCTCGACCTCGACGCGATCCTGTGGGTCGAGGAGTGGCTCAAGAAATACCGCGGCACGCTGGTGATCGTCTCGCACGACCGTGATTTTCTCGACGGCGTGGTCAACGTGATCGTCCATATCGACAACC
>JAJTHX010000102.1 GCA_021300125.1 Betaproteobacteria bacterium
AGGAATCCTTCAACTCGATTTACATGATGGCCGACTCCGGTGCCCGCGGTTCGGCAGCGCAGATCCGCCAGCTCGCGGGCATGCGCGGCCTCATGGCCAAGCCGGATGGCTCGATCATCGAGACCCCGATCACCGCGAACTTCCGCGAAGGCCTCAACGTCCTGCAGTATTTCATTTCGACCCACGGCGCACGCAAGGGCCTGGCCGATACCGCGCTGAAGACCGCCAACTCGGGTTACCTGACCCGCCGTCTGGTTGACGTGACCCAGGACCTGGTGGTGACCGAGGAGGATTGCGGTACCGAGCAGGGCGTGGTGATGAAAGCGCTGATCGAGGGCGGTGAAGTTGTTGAGAGCCTGCGCGAGCGCATCCTTGGCCGCGTGGCTGCTGCCGATGTCGTCAATCCGGAAAACGGCGCGACGGTGTTCGAGGCCAACACCCTGCTCGACGAGGATGTGGTTGACCAGATCGAGGCGCTGGGCATCGACGAGGTCAAGGTGCGTACCCCGCTGACCTGCGAAACCCGTTACGGCCTGTGCACCCGCTGTTACGGCCGCGACCTCGGCCGTGGTTCCGTGGTCAATGTCGGCGAGGCCGTGGGCGTGATTGCGGCGCAGTCGATCGGCGAACCCGGCACGCAGCTGACCATGCGTACTTTCCACATCGGCGGTGCGGCTTCCCGTACTGCGGTGGTGAGCCAGGTCGAGAGCAAGTCGGCCGGTGTGGTGCGTTACTCCGCCGGCATGCGCTACGTGTCAAACACCCGCGGCGAACTGGTGGCGATTTCGCGCAACGGCGAGATCATGATCCACGATGATTCCAACCGTGAGCGCGAGCGCCACAAGGTGCCCTACGGCGCGCTGCTGTCCGCGCGCGATGGCGAGACCGTCAAGCCCGGCCATGTCCTGGCGACCTGGGATCCGCACACCCGACCGATCATTACGGAGTATGCGGGTCGCATCAAGTTCGAGAACGTCGAAGAAGGCGTCACCGTCGCCAAGCAGATCGACGAGGTCACCGGCCTCTCCACCCTGGTGGTGGTCGATCCGAAGCGCCGCGGCACGGCCCAGGCCAAGGGCCTGCGTCCGCAGGTGAAGCTGCTCGATGCGAACAGCCAGGAGATCAAGATTGCCGGTTCAGACCAGCCGGTGAACATCACCTTCCAGATCGGCTGCATCATTACCGTGCGTGACGGCCAGGAAGTCGGCGTCGGCGAGGTGCTGGCGCGGATTCCCCAGGAAACCTCGAAGACACGGGACATCACCGGTGGCCTGCCGCGCGTTGCCGAGCTGTTCGAGGCGCGTTCTCCCAAGGATGCGGGCATGCTGGCCGAAGTCACCGGCACCGTGTCCTTCGGCAAGGACACCAAGGGCAAGCAGCGCCTGGTGATCACAGATCTCGAGGGCGTTGCCCACGAGTTCCTGATCGCCAAGGACAAGCATGTGATGGCGCACGACGGCCAGGTGGTCAACCGCGGCGAGAGCATCGTCGACGGCCCGGCTGATCCGCACGATATCCTGCGCCTGCTCGGTGTCGAGGCCCTGGCCCGCTACATCTGCAACGAGGTGCAGGACGTTTACCGCCTGCAGGGTGTGAAGATCAACGACAAACACATCGAGGTGATCGTTCGCCAGATGCTGCGCCGCGTGCACATCACCGACGCCGGTGACACCCGTTTCATCACCGGCGAGCAGCTGGAGCGTGCCGAGGTGCTGGAGGAAAATGAGCGTGTCGAGGCCGAAGGCAAGCAGCCAGCGCAGTATGAGCACGTGCTGCTGGGCATTACCAAGGCTTCGCTGTCCACCGACTCCTTCATTTCCGCGGCCTCCTTCCAGGAAACCACCCGCGTGCTGACCGAGGCGGCGATCATGGGCAAGCGCGACGAGCTGCGCGGACTGAAGGAGAACGTCATCGTCGGTCGCCTGATTCCGGCGGGAACGGGTCTGGCTTACCACAGGGTGCGCCGCAAGCAGGCGGCCCAGGCAGAACTTGACCAGGCGGCAGCCGAAGCCGAGGCCGCGGCGGCTGCCGCGGCAGCAACCGAGGCTGGCGGTGAAGAGCAGGTGGCTTGACAGGGAAGAGGGCACACCTTAGACTCGACAGTCTTTTTTGGGCGGAATGCCGGCGCAAATCCCGGCGGGCCAGCCCGAGCAAGGCACTCCCGGGACGGTGGCGACGCCGTCCCCGCGTTTTTTGGGCCGCAGGCGACTTTCCGGAATGCCTGTGAAAACCCCGCAAACAGTTTCCCGGATTGTTTTTAAATTACTGAAATATTAAGAAAAATGCCGACCGTAAACCAACTGGTGCGCAAGCCCCGCCAAGCGCCCCGTAGCAAGAGCAAGGTTCCCGCGCTGGCCGGCAGCCCGCAAAAGCGCGGTGTGTGCACTCGCGTCTACACCACGACCCCGAAAAAGCCTAACTCTGCCCTGCGCAAAGTGGCCAAGGTACGCCTGACCAACGGCTTCGAGGTCATCGGTTACATCGGTGGTGAAGGTCACAACCTGCAGGAGCACTCTGTGGTGCTGATCCGCGGGGGACGTGTCAAGGATCTTCCAGGCGTGCGTTACCACGTGGTGCGCGGCAGCCTCGATACCGCCGGTGTCAAGGACCGCAAGCAGTCTCGTTCCAAGTACGGCGCGAAGCGCGCCAAAGCGGCCTGATAGGGGGAAAAGATGCCACGTCGCCGTGAAGTGCCCAAACGCGAAATCCTGCCTGATCCGAAATTCGGCAGCCAGGATGTATCTAAATTCATCAACGTGCTGATGACCAGCGGCAAGAAATCGGTTGCCGAGCGCATCATGTATGGCGCACTGGAGCAGATCGGCAAGAAGACCGGCAAGGATGCGCTGGAAGTGTTCAACCAGGCCGTCAACAACGTCAAGCCGCTGGTCGAGGTCAAGAGCCGCCGTGTCGGTGGCGCCAACTACCAGGTGCCGGTTGAAGTGCGCTCGGTGCGCCGGATGGCGCTCGCGATGCGCTGGCTGCGCGATGCAGCTCGCGGCCGTGGCGAGAAGTCCATGGGCGCGCGCCTGGCCGGCGAACTCAGCGAAGCCGCCGAAGGCCGTGGCGGCGCTATGAAAAAACGCGAAGAAGTGCATCGCATGGCTGAGGCCAACAAGGCCTTCTCGCATTACCGGTTCTGAAACCGGTCCAGTAACAATCAGGACGATCAACGTGGCCCGCAAGACACCCATCGAACGCTACCGCAACATCGGGATTTCCGCTCACATCGACGCGGGCAAGACCACGACCACGGAACGCGTGCTGTTCTATACCGGCGTCAACCACAAGATTGGCGAGGTGCACGACGGCGCCGCGACCATGGACTGGATGGAGCAGGAGCAGGAGCGGGGCATCACCATCACCTCCGCCGCCACGACATGCTACTGGCGCGGCATGGCCTCGAATTATCCCGAGCACCGCGTCAATATCATCGACACCCCCGGCCACGTTGACTTCACCATTGAGGTCGAGCGTTCGATGCGGGTGCTCGACGGTGCCTGCATGGTTTACTGCGCAGTGGGTGGCGTGCAGCCGCAGTCCGAGACGGTGTGGCGCCAGGCCAACAAATACAAGGTGCCGCGCCTGGCCTTTGTCAACAAGATGGACCGTACCGGCGCCAATTTTTTCCGCGTCTACGAGCAGATGAAGTCCCGCCTCAAGGCGAACCCGGTGCCGATCCAGGTGCCGGTGGGCGCCGAAGAGCAGTTTGTCGGTGTCATCGACCTGGTCAAGATGAAGGCCGTGGTGTGGGATGAGGCCTCCCAGGGCATCAAATTCGACTATGCCGACATTCCGGCAGAGCTGAAGGACGTTGCCGAGGAGTGGCGCGAGAAGATGGTGGAGGCCGCGGCTGAAGCCAGCGAGGATCTGATGAACAAGTACCTCGAGTCGGGTGAGCTGACCGAGGAAGAGCTGAAGCGGGGCCTGCGCATGCGCACGATCTCCGGTGAAATCGTGCCGATGCTTTGCGGCTCCGCGTTCAAGAACAAGGGTGTGCAGGCGATGCTGGATGCCGTCATTGACTACCTGCCGTCGCCGGTGGACATCCCCCCGGTAAAGGGCATTCTAGAGAGCGAGCAGGAAGGCTCCCGCAAGGCTGATGACAGTGAGCCGTTCTCAGCCCTCGCATTCAAGATCATGACCGACCCCTTTGTCGGCCAACTGACGTTCATCCGTGTCTATTCGGGTACCCTCAATTCCGGTGACACTGTCTACAACGCGGTGAAGCAGCGCAAGGAGCGCATCGGCCGCATCCTGCTGATGCACGCCAACCAGCGCGAAGAGATCAAGGAGGTGCGTGCCGGCGATATCGCCGCCGCGGTGGGCCTGAAGGACGTGATCACCGGCGACACGCTGTGCGATCCGTCCAAG
Source organism: Betaproteobacteria bacterium (assembly GCA_021300125.1). GTDB lineage: Bacteria > Pseudomonadota > Gammaproteobacteria > Burkholderiales > SG8-41. The sequence continues at coordinate 4,375 of JAJTHX010000102.1, forward strand.
ATCATCACCCTCGAGCGCATGGTGTTCCCCGAGCCGGTCATCCACGTCGCCGTCGAACCGAAGACCAAGGCTGACCAGGAAAAGATGGGCATTGCGCTCAACCGCTTGGCCCAGGAGGACCCGTCATTCCGCGTGCGTACCGACGAGGAGTCCGGCCAGACCATCATATCGGGTATGGGTGAGCTGCATCTCGAGATCATTGTCGACCGCATGAAGCGGGAATTCAGCGTCGAGGCCAATGTCGGTGCGCCGCAGGTGGCCTACCGCGAAACCATCCGCAAGCCCTGCGACAAGG
>JAJTHX010000334.1 GCA_021300125.1 Betaproteobacteria bacterium
ACAGCGCCTTGTCCTCGAAGGTTTTCAGCTCAGGCGTGATGTAACGCTCGGCATTCTTCAGCGTCTGCCGCCGCCGGTAGTCCACGGGTACCTTGTCAGACTGTGCGCGGGTGACTTCGATATAAAAGCCGTGGACGCGGTTGTATTCGACCTTCAGCGAGCTGATGCCGCTGCGCTCGCGTTCGCGCACCTCCAACTCGGCGAGGAAGGCGCCGCAGTTGTCCCGGACGCCGCGCAGCTCGTCGAGCTCGGCGTCGAAGCCGTCGGCAATCACGCCGCCTTCGCGGATCACCGAGGCCGGTTCGGGTTTGACCGCAGCATTGAGCAGCGTACTCACTGCATCCAGTGGCGCGAGGTCGTCGGCGATCGTGGCCAGGCGGCCGGCATTAATGCCGCCCAGCGCCGCGGTGACCTCGGGCAGTCGCGCGAGAGAGTCGCGCAGGCCGGAAAGGTCTCGCGGGCGGGCCGAGGCCAGCGCGATTCGCGCTGCGATGCGCTCGACATCGGCCATGTGCTGCAGCGGCGCGCGCACCGCCTGCGCGCGTTGGTCATCGATCAGCGCCGCCACCGCGCCGTGCAGCGTTGCGGCTGCGGTGCGGTCAGTCATCGGATGGTGCAGGGCGTGTCGCAGGCGGCGGCTGCCCATGCCGGTGGCACAGGTGTCGAGCAGCGAGAGCAGCGTGGGCGCAGCTTCGCCGCGGATGGTTTCAGTGAGCTCGAGGTTGCGCCGGGTCGCGGGGTCCATGCGCAGCCAGCTGCCTTCGGATTCGACCTGCAGCGCCAACACATGCGCGATCGACGCACCCTGTGTCGATTTGGCGTAGTCAAACAGCGCGCCTGCCGCGGCGATCGCCACCGGCAGCTCCTGCGCACCGAAGCCGGCGAGATCGCGGGTGCCGAACTGCGTGCACAGCGTGCGCGTCGCGGTTTCGCTGCCAAAGCGCCACGGCGGCAACTGGCGCACCGCCGCGGCGGCAGCGATGTCGCCGCTGCCCTCGGCAACGAGAATTTCCGCGGGACGCAGGCGCTCAATCTCGGCGGTGAGTGCGGCGGGCACGGTTTCCATCACGCAGAAACGGCCTGAGGACAGCGACAGCCAGGCAAGGCCCAGCACGCCGCCGGCACGGTGCAGCGCGAGCAGCAGGTTGTCGCTCTTGTCATCGAGCAGCGCCGACTCGGTCAGCGTACCCGGCGTGACGATGCGCACCACCTTGCGCTCTACCGGGCCCTTGGATGTGGCCGGATCGCCGATCTGCTCGCAGATCGCCACCGACTCGCCGAGCTTGACCAGCCGCGCAAGGTATTGATCCACCGCATGAAAAGGCACGCCGGCCATCTTGATCGGGAGTCCTGCCGACTCGCCGCGCGAGGTCAGGGTGATGTCGAGCAGCCGCGCCGCACGTTCGGCGTCCTCGAAAAACAGCTCATAAAAATCCCCCATCCGGTAGAACACCAGCAGGTCGGGATGTTCGGCCTTGATGCGCAGGTACTGCTGCATCATCGGCGTGTGCTGGGCCGCCGTCGGGTTCGCGGATTTCATGTCCATATTCTAAGCGCTGCGGCGTGTTCCACCCACGCCTGCGTTAGCATCCAAGGATGGTGTTTATCCATGCAAGGAGAGGGAAATGACCCGGGACATCACGGTAATCGGCGCGGGCGCCATCGGCATCGTGTCGGCATTGATGTTGAGGCGCGAGGGACATCGCGTCACGGTAATCGACCGCCAGCCGCCGGGGGAGGGTGCATCTTTCGGCAACGCCGGTTCCCTCGCGCCCAGCTCGATTGTGCCAATCGCGCTGCCCGGTACCATCCGCCAGGTGCCGAAATGGCTCCGCGATCCGCTTGGGCCACTGACGCTGTCGTGGCGGCAGCTGCCGGGCATGCTGCCCTGGTTCCTGCATTTTAACCGCGCCTGCAGAGAGGATCGCGCACGGCGCGCCGCAACGCTGCTGCGGGCGATGAACACACCGTCGATCGAAGGGTATGCCGAGCTGCTGGCCGAGGCGGGTGCATCGGATTTACTTCGCCGGCAGGGCATGCTGCATGTCTATCGCCAAGAGGCTTCATTCAAGGGCAGCGCTTTCGGCCGGGAACTCCGCCGTGACAACGGCTGCGAATTCGAGATCGTCGATGCCGATCGCATCCGTGCGCTGGCGCCCGGACTCTCGCCTGAGTACCGCTATGGATTTTTCCTGCCGGACAACGCCCATCTTGCAGGGCCCGGCAATGTGGTCAAGGCGCTGGCGGCGCATCTGCAGCGCCTGGGTGGCGTGATCGAGCAGGCCGAAGTGACGGCCATCCGTGGTGCCGGTGAGGGTGTCGTGCTGGACATCGGCGGCCGCATGCGGCAGGCCGATATCGCGGTGCTGGCTGCGGGTCATGCCTCGGGCCGCTTCGCCGCGCAGGTCGGCATCCATGTGCCGCTGGCGCCCGAGCGCGGTTACCATATCCAGATTCCGGGCGCCGAGCCGGGGTTGCATTGCCCGGTCACGGACGGTGAGGGGCGGTTTGTGGCAACGCCGATGGCGGGCGGGCTGCGTTTTGCGGGGACT
>JAJTHX010000251.1 GCA_021300125.1 Betaproteobacteria bacterium
CCTACAGCTGGAACCTGCTGCCGATCCGCGCGCTGCTGCTGACGCTGATGGTGGTGGCCCTGCTCGCTACGCCGTACTCGACGCTGATGCCGGTGATGGTGCGCGAAGTGTTCCAGGGTGACTCGACACTGATGGGCTGGCTGATGAGCGCCTCCGGCGGCGGGGCGATCTGCGGCACGCTGTACCTCGCCTCGCGCAAAAATGCCCGTGGCCTGATCCGGCTGATCATCATGACCGTGCTTGCCGCCGGCACCGCGCTGGCCCTGTTCGCGAACGCGCCTTCGGTGTGGATCGCGCTGCCGCTCTTGTCCGTGGTCGGCTTCGGCATCCTCGCCACCTCGGTCTCGGTCAACACCATCCTGCAGACCATCGTCGATGACGACAAGCGCGGCCGGGTGATGAGTCTCTACACCGCAGCCTTCCTTGGCGTGATGCCTTTCGGCGGGCTCGTCGCCGGCGCGCTGGCCGACCTGATCGGACCGCGGGCGACGCTGACCATCGGCGGACTCAGTTGCGTGGCCGCTGCGATTTTCCTGGCACGCAACCGGCACCGGCTACGGGAGCAAATCCGGCCGATTTACGACAAGCTCGGAATCGCGCGGCGCTAGTCTGCGGTGCACGAAAAAAACCCCGCCGAGGCGGGGTTTTTTTTATCAAGGCAACCGTCACTCCGGCTTCGCTCCCGAAGCCTTCACCACCTTCGCCCATTTCTTGATCTCGGACTTGATGTAGGCCGAAAACTGCTCGGGTGTGCCGTAGGTGATCTCGAAGCCGACGTTGGCCAGCCGCTTTTCCACCGCAGGATCCTGCAGTGATTTGTGGATGTCGGCATTGAGGCGCGCGACGACGGGCTTGGGTGTGCCTGCGGGGGCCAGCACACCATACCAGGCGCTGGCCTCAACCCCGGGGAAGGTTTCACCGATCGTCGGGACCTCCGGCGCGGACGGTGAGCGTTTCGCGCTGGTCACCGCAATCGCCACCAGCTTGCCCGAACGCACATGCGCAAGCGTCGAGGACATGCCGCTGATCATCACCTTGATATGGCCGCCGAGCAGGTCGGTGACCGCCTGGCCGCTGCCCCGGTACGGGATGTGCTGCATGTCGGTGCCGGCCAGTTCGTTGAGCAGCTCGCCGGTGAGGTGACCGACGCTGGCCACGCCGGCGGAGGCGAAGCTGACCTTTTTCGGGTTGGCCTTGGCATAGCCGAGGAACTCCTTGAAGGTCTTGGCCGGCAGCGAGGGGTGGAGCACAAAAATGTTGGGCGCGCCGGCGACTTGCGTGATCGGGGCAAAGTCCTTGACCGGGTCGTAGGGCATCTTGTCATAGAGGCTGGGGCCGATCGCGAGGTTGGCGATGTAGCCGAGCACGATGCTGTAGCCGTCGGCCGGTGCGCGGGCGACGATGGTCATGCCGATGTCGCCGTTGGCGCCGGGGCGGTTGTCCACCACCACCTGCTGGCCGAGCAGTTCCGACATGCGCGTGCCCATCGAACGCGCCAGCGTGTCGGTGCTGCCGCCGGGTGCGTAGGGCACGACAAAGCGCACCGGGCGCTGCGGAAAACCCTGCGCAGCCGCGGTGACGGTGGTGAATGAGGCTGCAGCGAACGCTGCCGCGGCGAGCAGGGACAGGCGCACGCTCATCGCCGCAGGCCTTCCGGATCGTTGCGCCAGCGTTCCCAGGCGTTGCGCTGGTCTTCGCGGATCGACTCGTCCTGCAGCATGCCGCGGATCATCGCGGTCACATCGGATTCGTAAACGCCGGGGCGCTTGCGCACTTCCCATTGTTTGCCCGCGGGAAACACGGGGGACTTGGTCACGTTTTTTTCGTTCATGATCGGTCGTGTTGTGGAATGAAAATGGATGGGTTCAACTTACTGCGTGCCGGCTTGCGGCGTCAAATCCGGTTGCCAGCCGTAGCACGAACAGGTGTGCGCGATGCCTTCGGTCGCCGTGGATTCGCGGCGCTCGGGCGCTGCGCGCCGCCAGCGCTGGATGACCTCACCGGTGCTCACCACAGCCAGGCCAAGTACCAGCGCCGCAGAGCCGCCCCGTGACAGCGTGACCTGCCCGCCGCTCGCGTTGGCAGGCGGCGGATTGCCGAACGATCCGCTGACCCGTGCATTGCCGATCTGGGTGCTGCCGCGCACGGCGCTGCCAGTGGTGGTCGTGGTCTGTCCGCCACCGCTGGTCTGCTGGCCGTAGAGCGTCACCGCGCAGCCTGGAAGGGCGAGGACCAGCAAGAGCAGCGAGAGGCGAATACCCATGGTTGAAGTATAGCGCCAAAAAATATTCAATCAAAACAACAGGTTAATAATGGGGTGGGCGGCGCAAACGAAGAATTCGATGGTAAATGCAGCGCTGTTCGTGTTCTGGCGCAGCGCAGCCCCGGCATAAGCTGAAGGCCTCTCGATGGCGTGGGGATGCCCGCGCAACTGTAACCCCCTACCCCTGAGTCCGCCTCCCCGGTGGACCCTTCAGCGCAACGGTGACGTTGCGCTGTTTTTTTCAGAACGCGGCAGGTGCTGCTGCGCAGCCAGCACCTGCCGGATACGGATCAGGGCTTGGCGCCCGGGGGACGCGGTGGCACCACCATCTGCTCGCGCTTCAACAGCAGAGACGATACCGTTTTGGCAGGCAGGCGATAGGCCCACTGCGAGCGCGCCTGCTCGAGCATCACCCGGGCTTCAAGACGCTGGAGCAGGTCGGCATGCGCCTTGTCCAGCTTTTCGGCTTCCTCGGGTTTTTGGTTGCGCTCGGGCTTGCGCGTTTTGGGCGGCTTGCCCGTCACGCTGAAACGGACGATGTGGTCGCCTTCCGGCTGCGGAGAGAGCCGGATGGTGTAGGTCAGGTTGTCGAAGGTCTCGGCGGTGAGCACGGCCAGTTTGTCGGTGCCGGCCTTGTCATCGGTGACAACATCGCTGAAGGCGAGGTTCGACAGCGCATTGGTCACGCTGACCGCCGCGCTGGGGTGGAGCATGCCGCCGCCGGTGGCGAATTTCCACTGCCCCCACTCCTCGTCACGCGCGATTTTCCAGCCCGACACGCCCTCGCCCGCGAGTTGCAGCGTGCGGATGCGATCAACCTTGAAGAAATCCTTGGCCACCCAGAAACCGGGCTCGGTGTTGGCCTTCTCCAGCGGATCCGACACCACCACCACGTTGTCGCTGCGGCCCGGCGCCAGCATGTGCCGTCCGGCAGGCACGCCATCCTTGGCACTGGGCAGCGGATTGAGCGGATCCTTTTTCAGCGACACCTTGCCCAGCATCAGGCTGGCGAGCACCTTGCCGGAAGCGTCGGAGAGTTCGACCAGGGTACCGACACCTTCCTTGCCATCCTTGCCGCCACCCTTGCCCGGCGCGAGCAGGTTGAGCCTTCCGTGCAGGCTCGCACCCACCGTCTCGGACTGCACCACCTTGACGTCGAGCAGCTTGAGAATGAAGGCGCTGATCTCGGCAAAATCGGCGGGGTAGCCGCCGCGCTGCTCGACCCGCCACACCTTGTCCTTGAGCACCAGCGTGGTCTCTTTGTCGGCATCCTGCAGGCGCACCCGGGCAATGTCGCTGACCTTGATTTCGGGGACCAGCCGCGCGCCGATCCTGGCGCCGCTGTCACGGTAGGCGGTGATGTCCTTCCAGAACAGCGCGAGGCTCGCGCCGCCGAGCAGAGCCAGCGCCGCAAGCAGCCACAGGAACTGTTTGCGGTTCATGATGTGTGCGTCCCGCTCGCGGCCATCCCGCGCTGAATCCTCAGGTTGGCCCTGCGCCGCTTGGCGATCGCGAGGCCGATGCCGAGCACGGCAACCAGCAGCGGCACCAGCGCGATATTGATGACCTTGGTGCGCATCTGCAGCGACTCGGTCTCCTCGCGCAGGCTGCGGCGCACCTCCTTCAGTTCCTTGCGTGTTTCCAGCGATTTCTTGCGGAAATTCTCCAGCTCGGCCTGCTGCTCGGGCGTCAGGATCGCGCCACCGCTGGCCGAGGCCGATTCGCGGCCTTTCTGCAGGGCCTGCAGGCGCTCGGTGGTCTGGTTGAGCGTGTCTTCCAGCGCCTTGATCTTGCCGAGGTAGGTTTCCTGCGCACGCGCTTCCATCTGCTTGATCACCGTCAGCGGCCGGCTGAAGGCAGCGCGGCTGCGCAGGTTGATCAGCGCGCTGTCGCCGGCGAGCTGCTCGACCAGGCCCTGGGCGAAGGCGAGATTGCCGTTGCGCGGCACCGCCACGCGCTGACCGAAGATTTCCTGGATGTCGACCGCCGCACCGTCGGTGAGCATGTCGACGTCGCCGACCACAACCACGGTGTTCTCCGCCGCCGATTCGCGCAGGTGGGACTTGCGGTCGGCCTCGAACTGCGCGGGATCGACCGGCTTGCCGCGCGCGAAGGGATCCGCCGGCTTGCCGTTGGGGAAGGCGGTCCTGAACTTGCCGGTGAGGCGCAGCGCCAGCGGCGATTCCTTGCCCGAGGGCTGGAAGCCGCGGGTGGAGGGTTCGCCGGAGAGCGTGGCAACGATGAGGTCGGTCAACATCGAGTTCTTCGAGGTGCGCACCAGCGGCGTCGCCTTCAGGCCCTCCACCGGTTTGACCTCAAGCGTGGCGCCGAAGGGAATCAGCAGCGTGCCGACCTGGCTGGTCACCACGTCCTCCATGTTCAGCGCTTCGTTGTTCAGCGACAGCAGCGTCGGCAGCAGGCGCGGGCCCTCGCCGCTGGCGAAGGTGAGGTCGGCGATGACCTTGCCCTGGCTGGGCTCTACCCCCCAGGCCTTGAACAGCGTCGGCAGGTTGGAATTTCCCGCGGCGCTGCCGCCGAAGGGATTCTGCATGTCCGGCTGCTGGTCGAAGTAGGCGTAGCTGTCGACGAAGGCGATCACCTTGCCGCCGCGCAGCACGAACTGGTCGATCGCGTACTCGGTCGGCTCCAGCATGTCGCGCGGGTGGATGATCAACAGCACCTTGATGTCGTCATCGATCTTGGTCGTGTTCATCTCGACCTTGCGCACCTCGAAAATGCGCTTCAGTTCCGAGGCGAGCACCCAGGGTTCGGTCGGCTGCTGCTTTTTCACCGGGTCGAGCGAACGGCCGAGCACCGGCAGGTTGCTCATCAGGCCGATCACCGGCTTTTTGGCCTGCGCCACCTGCGAGATCGAGCGGATGATGTCGTACTCGAGCAGGCGCTCGCGGTCCGGCGTCAGCACCGGGATCGAGGCCTTCTGGTCGAGGAAGGACACCGACAGGCCGAGGTAGAACTTCTCGCCGGTGTTGGTCATCTGGCCCTCGACATTGTCGAGCGCCGCGGATTCCTCGGCGTCCGAATCCGGCTCGGGATTGAATTTTTCGATGATGACCTTGCCGCCGGAGGCCGACTTGAATTCGTTGAGCACGTCCTCGACGCGGCTGGCGAAGGTCTTCAGTCCCGGCGGCACCGCGGCGCTGCCCTGGGAATAGTAGAAGCGGATCTTCACCGGCGCTTCGAGCTTGGACAGGATCGAGCGCGTACCCTCGGACAGGGTGTAGACGCGGCCCTGGGTCAGGTCGATGCGCGCGTTGAAGGCGGTGAACAGGAAGTTGACGGCGATCAGGATCACCGCCAGCGCGACGATGCCGCCGGCGGAGTAGATCAGGGTTTCGAGGTTTTTGTTTTTCATGTCCGTATTACCCCGCGCGCTGGTTGCGGATGATCACGCCGGTGACGAACAGCATGAAGCCGATCACCGAGGCGAAGAACACCACGTCACGGGTGTCGAGCACACCGCGCTGGAAGCCTTCGAAGTGGGTCATCACAGAGAAGGCGGCGACGATCTCAACCACCACCGGGCTCGCATACTGGCTGAGCAGGTCGGTCACCGGCGAATAGCCGGCGAGGATCAGGAACAGGCAGATCATCACCGACAGGATGAAGCTGATCACCTGGTTGCGGGTCAGGGCGGAGGTCATGCAGCTCACCGCGAGGTAGGCCCCGGCCAGCATCAGGCTGCCGACGTAGCCGGCGAAGATCACGCCGTTGTCGGGGTCGCCGAAGTAGTTGACGGTGATCGCCACCGGGAAAGTCAGCGCCAGCGCCAGCGCGAGGAACAGCCAGGAGGCGAGGAACTTGCCGATGATCGCCTGCCAGGTGGTCACCGGCATGGTCAGCAGCAGCTCCATCGTGCCCAGGCGCCGCTCCTCCGACCACAGGCGCATGCCGGCGGCCGGCACCAGGAACAGGTAGAGCCAGGGATGCCAGGTAAAGAAGGACACCAGCGAGGCCTCGCCGCGCTCGAAGAAATTGCCGATGGTGAAGGTGAAGAATCCGGTGAGCAGCAGGAAGATCACCAGGAATACGTAGGCGATCGGCGAGGTGAAGTAGCCCGCCAGCTCGCGCTTCATGATGGTGCGGATTGCGGCCCAGGCGTTCATGCGTGCACCTCGTGACTGACATCGTGCTTGACGGTATCGGGCAGCGTGATCGCGCGGAATACCTCGTCGAGCTTGCCCTCGGGTGAGCGCGCCTTCAGCTCTGCGGGCGTGCCGCTGGCAACGATATGGCCGCGGTCGATGATGATCACGCGCGAACAGGCCGCTTCGACCTCTTCCAGGATGTGGGTGGAGAAAATCACCACCTTGCTCTCACCCAGGCGCTTGATCAGGCCGCGCACCTCGTGTTTCTGGTTCGGATCCAGCCCGTCCGTCGGCTCGTCGAGGATCAGCACGTCGGGATCGTGGATCAGTGATTGCGCGAGGCAGGTCCGGTGCTTGTAGCCTTTGGACAGCGTGTCGATCGACTGGTAGAGCACGTTTTCGAGAAAGCACAGCTCCACCGCCCGGTGCACCGCGCGTTTGCGCGCGTCACCCTGCAGGCCGCGCAGCTCGGCACAGAAATTGAGAAAGCCGTTGACGGTCATGTCGGCGTAGCCCGGCGCGTTTTCGGGCAGATAGCCGATCAGGCGCTTGGCCGCGATCGGATTCTCGACCATGTCATGGCCGCCGACGGTGATGCGGCCGGAGGTGGGCGGGTAATAGCCGGTGACCATGCGCATCGTGGTCGATTTGCCGGCGCCATTGGGGCCGAGAAAACCCAGCACTTCACCGCGCTCGACGCTGAACGACACGTCGTTGACGGCGAGCTTGGGGCCGAAGGCCTTTACCAGATGCTCGACTTTGATCAATTCCTCTCTCCGTTCGTGGCGCAGCCGTCAGACAAGCCGCGCGTGTTTTTGTGGCGCTTTAGATCAGGCCAGGCCCAAAAAAATTCAATCCCCTCAAAACGACCGCCCCACAACCCAAGGTGTTTAACATAACACATTGATTAATATGGATTATTTTCTGCGGCGCTGGCCAGGCAGCCACGGTGGTGCCGACAGTCTGAATCGAACAGACGACCTACCGCTTACAAGGCGGTTGCTCTACCAACTGAGCTATGCCGGCGGGCCGCGCATTATAGCGCCGCCCCTGTGGCGCCGCTGCTTTCTATAATGGCGACTCCCGATTGTTCCAGGACAGTGATGAACCCCAGACCCCTAGGATTGGCCGGCTGCGGCCTGATGGGCACCGCCTGCGCGCAGCGCCTGCGCGGCGCCGGATTCGGATTGCTCGGCTATGATATCGACCCAGCCAAGGCGGTCGCCCTGACCCCGCTGGGCGCCGGTGTCGCAGCCTCGCTCGCCGAACTGGCCACCCGCTGCGACACCGTGGTGCTGGCGGTGTTCAATACCGACCAGGCCGAAGCCGCCTGCAACGCGCTGGCCGCAGCCCGTCCAGCCGGCGAGCCTCCGCTGACCGCCGTCTGCGTCAGCACCTGCGACCCGGACC
>JAJTHX010000337.1 GCA_021300125.1 Betaproteobacteria bacterium
CCTCTGGCTGCTGGCCTTGTTTCTACTGGTTTTTTTCACCCCCTTCAATGTGCTGGAAGCGATGTTGCCGACGATGACTTCGCGCCTCGCACCCGCCCATGCCAAGGGCACCGCGATCGGCCTTTACAGCACCATCCAGTTTTTCGGCACTTTCCTCGGCGCCGCAGCCGGCGGCGTGCTCTACCAGCACTGGGGGATGCCCGGCGTGATCGCCTTTGATGTGGCGTTGCTCGGCATCTGGCTTATACTCGCCCTCGGCATGCGACCGCTGCCGGCGCGGCGCCCGTAAACGCTGCCGCGGGCCGGCGCGTTGTTGTTTGCGGCTACTGACAAGATCAAAAGGGAAAACCCGACATGGCTTCCGTCAACAAGGTGATTCTGATCGGCAACCTCGGTGCCGATCCCGAGACGCGTTACCTGCCCAGCGGCGATGCGGTGACCAACATTCGCATTGCCACCACCGAGAACTGGAAGGACAAGAGTGGTGAGAAGCAGGAGCACACCGAGTGGCACCGCATTTCCTTTTTCGGGCGCCAGGCCGAGATTGCCGGCGAATACCTGAAGAAGGGTTCACCGGTCTACATCGAGGGCCGCATCCGCACCCGGAAGTGGCAGGACAAGGAAGGCCAGGACCGCTACTCCACCGAAATCGTGGCCGACCGCATGCAACTGCTGGGTAGCCGCGGCGGCGAGGGTGGTGGCGGTGGCGGCGGCATGCGCGAAGCACCCGCGGGTAGTGGTGGAAAGGCGCCGGCGAAAAAAGGCGGTGGCAGCAGCTTTGACGACATGGATGACGATATTCCGTTCTGAGAAACGCGCTGCGCGCCTCCAGCAAGCCGGGTTGATGCCCGGCTTTGTTTTTCAGGTGGCCTTCAGGACGGGCCGGATGCGAGGCTCATGCCGGCCGCTTGCAGGCCCGGGCATCCGGCAAATCAAGGTGGGGCAAGGACAAGCCGCGTGGTGTGCGTGGCAATCACCGCTTCCTCGTCGGTGGCGACAACGTGTGCCGAAACCGGCCCCGGTTTCGAGATGCAGGCGGCGTGGCGGGCATTGGCGTCGGCATCGATCGCGAGGCTGAGCCAGCCAAGTTGCTCGCCGATCATTTTGCGCACCGGCGCTGCATGTTCGCCGATGCCGCCGGTGAACACCAGCGCATCGAGTCCCCCGAGCGGCACTGCCAGCGCGGCAATTTCCTGGGCTGCTCGGTAGGCGAAGAGTTCGATGGCCTCGGCCGCGCGGGGATCGCTGCTTGCCAGTAGCGTGCGCATGTCATTGCTGAGCCCTGATACCCCGAGCAGTCCAGAGCGCCTGTAGAGCAGGTCCTCGAGCTCGTCCAGTGGCATCCCCTGCTCGCGCAGCAGATGCAGCAGCACGCCGGGATCGATGCTGCCGCAGCGGGTGCCCATCACCAGCCCTTCCAGAGTACTGAAGCCCATCGAGGTGGCGACGCTGCGGCGGCCGCGCATCGCGCACAGGCTTGCGCCGTTGCCGAGGTGGGCAACGATGATGCGTCCTTCGGCGCGCGTGCCCAGCGCCTGTGGCAGGCGGCCGGCGACATGTTCGTAGGACAGGCCGTGGAAACCGTAGCGGCGCATCCCCATCGCGGCATACTCGCGCGGCAACGCGAACCGCTGCGCAACCGGCAGCTGGCTGCGATGGAAGGCGGTATCGAAGCAGGCGACCTGGGGCAGCTGCGGCCGCAGCCGCGCCAGGGCTTCGATCGCAGCCAGATTGTGCGGCTGGTGCAGCGGCGCCAGCGGCACCAGCGCGTGCAGCGAGGCCAGCGTTGCGGCACTGATCAGCACCGGCGCTGCGTGCTCGGCGCCGCCGTGTACGACGCGGTGGCCGGCGGCGGCGAGGCTGCCGGCATGGCCCGCGTTTTCCAGCCAGCCGAAGAGCCAGGCCAGCGCGGCTTCATGGTCCTGCAGGGTGGCGGGTAGCTGGCCCTCGACCGGGCCGCTGTCGTTGCGCGCGGAGAACGCCGGTTGTGAGCCCAGTCCGGAGATCAGCCCCTGCAGCAGGCGGCGGCTGAAGCCGGGGCCGCCAAACACGGCAAACTTGATGCTGGAGGAGCCGGCGTTGAGAACCAGGATTTCGCGGGTCATCTTGGGGTGTTCCCCGGGTTGTGGCGAAAAATGCTTAAAAGTCAACGGGCTATGGCAGCGCGCATTGTGCCGTGCCGGTATCCTGCCGCCAAGTCAGGGCGAAGAGGGCTTGAAATGGACGGCTCCCTGTCCCTATTTCAGCCCGGGGTGGGCCCAGGTGGCTCGGGTATAATCTTTTTCTCGTTTTTTCAGGGGGTTAATCATGCCCATTTACGAATATCGCTGCGCCGAATGCGGGTTTCAGAAGGAATTCCTGCAGCGCATCAGCGACGCGCCGCTGCGCGACTGTCCGGAATGCGGCAAGGCGTCGTTCGGCAAGATGGTGACAGCCGCGGGCTTCCAGCTCAAAGGCAGCGGCTGGTATGTCACCGACTTTCGCGACAAGGGCGGCTCGAAACCCGCCGCGGCCAAGGAAGAGGCAAAGACCGAAACCAAGGCCGAGCAACCGGCCTGCGGCGCCGGTGCCTGTCCGGCCTGCAATTGAACGTCCGCCCCTGATTGCCTGATCCGCGCGGCTCGGCCGCATGCCGTGCCGCGTTCTCCCGCCCTGCGGCGCGGAGGCAAACCCGCCGTTTCCCATGTTCAAGAACATCTCGCTCAAGAGCTATCTGATTGCCGGCCTGCTGGTGTGGGTGCCGCTGGTGATCACGCTGTGGGTGCTCAAGCTGCTGGTGGGGATCCTCGACCAGCCACTGGAGTGGCTGCCGCAGTCCTGGCTCACCGAGAGCTGGCTCGGCGTGCACGTGCCGGGCCTGGGCGTGATCCTCACGGTGGCCGTGGTGCTGATTACCGGCGTACTGGCGGCCAATATCCTCGGCCAGCGGCTGGTGAAAATCTGGGAAGGCGTGCTCGCGCGCATTCCGGTGGTAAACACGATCTATCACAGCGTGAAGCAGGTCAGCGACACGCTGTTCTCGGGCAAGGGCCACGCCTTCCGCAAGGTGCTGCTGGTACGGTATCCCCACCCCGAAGCCTGGTCGCTGGCGTTCCAGACCAACATCCCCGCGGATGTCGCCGCGCGTCTGCCTGATGAGCATGTGGCGGTGTTCATTCCGACCACGCCGAGTCCGGTCAACGGCTTTTATTTCTACGTGCGCCGCAGTGACACCATTGAAGTCAGCATGTCGGTGGATGCCGCATTCAAATACATCGTGTCGATGGGCGTCGCCACTCCACAGCCGCCAAAAAATATTCAATAAAATCAAATATTTATGAAAACTCGCAGCAATTACTGCGGTCTCATTGACCGCAAATACCTGGGCCAGACCGTGACGCTCTACGGCTGGGTGCACCGCCGGCGCGACCATGGCGGCGTGATCTTCATCGATCTGCGCGACCGCGAAGGCCTGGTGCAGATCGTCTGCGATCCTGACCGCGCCGAGACCTTCAGCACCGCGGACAGCCTGCGCAACGAATTCGTGGTGCGTGTCGAGGGCAGGGTGCGCGAGCGTCCCGCCGGCACCGTGAACGCCAACCTGGTCAGCGGCGAAATCGAAGTGCTGGCGCTGGAGCTCGAAGTGCTCAATGCCGCGCAGACGCCGCCGTTCATGATGGACGAGGACAACCTGTCGGAGAACGTGCGCCTGCAGTACCGTTTCCTCGACCTGCGCCGGCCGCAGATGCAGAGGCACCTGCGCCTGCGCCACCAGGCGACGCGCGCGATCCGCGGCTATCTCGACGATCACGGCTTCATCGACGTCGAAACCCCGATGCTCTACAAGTCCACGCCGGAGGGCGCGCGCGAATTCCTGGTGCCCTCGCGCATGCATGACGGCCAGTTCTACGCGCTGCCGCAGTCGCCTCAGCTGTTCAAGCAGCTGCTGATGGTGTCGGGCTACGACCGCTATTACCAGATCGTCAAATGTTTCCGCGACGAGGACCTGCGCGCCGACCGCCAGCCCGAATTCACGCAGATCGACATCGAGACTTCCTTCCTCGGCGAGCGCGAAATCCGGGACCTGATGGAAGGCCTGATCCGCCACCTGTTCCAGCAGGTGCTCGGCGTGGACCTGGGTGTATTCCCGCGCCTGACGTATGCCGAGGCGATGGCGAAGTACGGTTCCGACAAGCCCGACCTGCGGGTGAAGCTGGAGTTGACCGACCTCAGCGACCTGATGGCGCAGGTCGAGTTCAAGGTGTTCAAGCAGGCGATGGCGCAGAAGGACGGCAAGGTCGTCGCGCTGCGCATCCCCGGCGGCGCCGCGCTGACGCGCAAGGAGATCGATGACTACACCGCCTTTGTCGCGATCTACGGCGCCAAGGGCCTCGCCTACATCAAGGTCAACGACGTCACGCAGTTGAACGAGACCGGCCTGCAGTCGCCCATCGTCAAGTTCCTGCCGCAGCCGGTGCTTGCCGAAATCCTCAAGCGCAGCGGTGCCGCCAGCGGCGACCTGATCTTCTTCGGCGCCGACCGCAAAAAAGTGGTGTGGGACGCGCTCGGTGCGCTGCGTGTCAAGGTCGGCCACGAGAAGGGGCATGCCGAGGCCGGCTGGCGGCCGTGTTGGGTGGTCGATTTCCCGGCTTTCGAATTCGACGAGGAAAACCAGCGCTGGGTCGCCGCGCACCATCCCTTCACTGCGCCCAAGGACGAGCATCTTGCGCTGCTCGCGATCGATCCGGGTCAGGTGCAGGCCAAGGCGTACGATGTGGCGCTCAACGGCTGGGAAATCGGCGGCGGTTCGGTGCGCATCCACCGCGCCGAAGTGCAGTCGCAGGTGTTCGCCGCCCTGGGCATTTCGCCCGAGGAGTCGCGCGCCAAGTTCGGCTTCCTGCTCGACGCGCTGTCCTACGGCGCGCCGCCGCACGGGGGCATCGCATTCGGCCTCGACCGCCTGATCACGCTGATGACCGGTGCGGAATCGATCCGCGAGGTCATCGCCTTTCCGAAAACACAGCGCGGCCAGGACCTGATGGTCGAAGCACCCAGCGCGGTCACCGAGCGCCAGCTGCGCGAGCTGCATATCCGTCTGCGCAATACCACGCAGGCGGGCTGAACGCCGGCGCATGCCCGTTGTGATGCGCCGTCTGATGACTGCGTTCGCCGCGCTGCTTGCGACGCAGCTGTTTTTCGCGGCCCCTGTAGCCATGGCCCGCGGCGAAGCGCCGCGGCTGCCGTACATCCGGCTGCAGCAGTTGCCGCCCGAGGCCCACGACACGCTGCGGCTGATCGTGGCCAACGGTCCCTTTCCGTTTGACCGCGACGGCATCACCTTCGGCAACCGCGAGGGTCTGCTGCCCCAGGCGCCGCACGGCCACTACCGCGAATACACCGTGGTCACTCCGGGGCTCAAGCACCGCGGCGCACGGCGCATCGTCGTCGGCTGCGAACTTCAGTCTGCCGCGAATGCGGCGCCCGCGCCGTTGCGTCTGCCGCAGTGTCGCGGCGGGGGCGAGTTCTACTACACCGCTGATCATTACCGCAGCTTTCGCAGGATCGTCGAATGAATGCCCGTCTGACCCATGCCGACAACGGACTCTACGCCGCGCCCGCCAGTGCCGGCGCGGACTGGCTGGAGATCGACCTGCGCCGCGTCCGCGGC
>JAJTHX010000366.1 GCA_021300125.1 Betaproteobacteria bacterium
GCGGCGGCGGCGCCTGCGCTTCTGGCAGCGGGGGCCGGCGCCTTGCTCGCCTCGGCCTGCTGTCTGGGCCCACTGATTCTCGTGCTCGCCGGGGTCTCAGGCGCGTGGATTGGACGCTTGCCGGGTCTGGGGCCCTATCAACCCGCATTCCTGGCCGCCGCTGTGATCGCGATGACAATCGCCGGCCGCAGGATCTGGCGCGCGCCGGCATGCGCCGACGACCGCGTCTGTGCGGCTCCCGCTGGCAAGCGTGCGCAAAAGATCATTTTCTCCGCGATTGCCGGGTTGCTCTCGCTTGTCCTCGGCTTTCCGCTCGTCGCTCACTACTTTTACTGAGGTGCTCATGAAACACGTGCTCTCCATCCTGCTGCTGCTTGTAACCCCTACCGCCTGGGGTGCCCAGCAATCCGTCACGCTTTCCGTGCCGGGCATGAACTGCGCTTCCTGCCCGATCACGGTCAAGGCAGCGCTGGCAAAGGTTCCTGGAGTGGCGGCTGTGAAAAGCGACTTGGCAAAAAGGCGGACAACCGTGTCTTTTGACGATGCGAAGACCGACGTCGCTGCACTTTCGCGTGCGACGGGGGCGGCGGGCTTCCCTTCGACGCTGGTCAAGGTAGCCAAGTGAGCGAGCGCGCCAAACTCGAGTCGACGCTGACCTGCCCGGAGTGCGGGCATTCAAAGACGGAGTGCATGCCAACCGACGCCTGCCAATGGTTCTACGACTGCGAGGGCTGCGGTACGTTGTTAAAGCCGAAACCCGGTGACTGCTGCGTCTACTGCTCCTATGGAACCGTGCCTTGTCCGCCGATACAGGTCTCTGGAGTCAGCGGCTGCTGCAACTGATTCGAGAGTCCGACCACCCGAGGAACGTCCATGGCCGATCCATACGATCTCCTCGTGATCGGCGCTGGGAACGGCGGCGATGGTGGCCTCGATGCGAGTGCGGGCCGCCGGATGGCGAGTGGCGGTGATCGATTCCCGCCCGCTTGGCGGCATCTGCGCACTGCTCGGATGCGACCCAATGTGTTGATTGGCGGGGCTTCGGCCGTCGACCATGCCCACCGCATGAGGGGTAAAGGCGCGCAGGGCGATACATGTGGACTGGGCCCAACTAATGGCCGTTAAGCGCACCTTCACGGATCCGGGGCCTGGGAAGAACCATGCGCGCTGCGCCGAAGCAGGAATCGACGTGCCGATGAGGTCATCAACCTCTTTGCGCTAGCCATACGCCACCGGCTCACCGCTGCAAATCTGAAGCGAACGATGTTCGCGTAGCGCGTACCCGACCGGTGCGTCCGACATCGGCTACATGATGTAGGCGCGATTCACGTGCTTCCAGCGTCAGCAACTGGCCGAACCGGCGTGGTCGACCGATAGTGACGCGCGCATAGCCCCACACTTGTAAATGCAAGGCCTTCAGTCGCACCACACTAGACGGGCTGCGCCGCCACCTGCGAAGTCATGCGATGCGATCAGTGCGGCTCGACGACCGCTACCGGGTGCGCCGACTGCCGACGCACGAACCAGACGGCGATAGGCGGGAGGATCACCCACTGAAGCAACGGTGAGAGGCCGATCTCGAGTCCCGGAATCACCGGCATCGCGGACGAGTAGACCCAGGTTTGAGCCCAGTGGCCCCGCGTGGCCAGCCACTCGATGACTGCTGTGATCGCGACGCCCACCGCGGAGAAAACCGCCAGGTCTCGCCAAGACGGCGCGAGCACCCAGTGGCGGCGCCGCGTGATGGCCGCGACGGCTGCATGGGCCAGCAGCATGATCACGGCATCTCCGAGGGTGGCTTGCAGGCAGGCGCGGATGACGGTCGAGTGCGGGGCGTCGGCCATGCCTTCGAACAGCGGCGCTTGCAGCAGTTCCCAGGGTAAGTTGAGGAGCAGCGCGAATACAACCAGATTGAACTCGGGCGCAGTGGTCAATGGGCGAAAGCGGCCGGTAACGGCGAGCTTCATTAGGAACTCCTTGCCGTGTTCAGCCGGCCGCCCCGACCCGCCGCGTCGATTCGGTTGACTGTGCTGATGGCCCGGTCGGCCATCGGCGGGGTGGTTTGCGACGACCAAAGGCTAGTGTGCGAAGGAGCCTGCGACCGGGATCCGCCGCAGGGTGTCCCTGCGAGCACGGTACCTGCGGCGAAACGAGGTTTTGCCATCGGGGCGCCTTTCTATGTCATCAAGTTTCATGGAAAGCGCCCGCACTGACGCGGGCCGCTTCCTCCTCGGTTTTGGTCGGCCTACTTCACGCCAGTGACGACGTAGTCTTTGCCTTCCTGCATGAACTCGAACTCGACTTTCTTGCCATCGGTAAGCTTGTCCATGAGCCTCTTGTCCTTGACCTTGAAGCCCATGGTCATCGACGGCCAGTTCATCGACTTCACCGGTGCGTGCGCGAGGGTCACAACCCCCGCTTTGGCGTCGAGCTTCTTGACCGTGCCCGTGGCCTTGTGAACCACCGACGCACTCGCCGTCGGCTTCTTGCTCATGTCCATGCCTTTCATGTCGTCCATCTTGGTCTGGGCGATGGCCGCCGCGGTCGGCACGAGCAGGGCCAGGATCAGCGAAGGGAGTGCAAATTTCTTCATGTCGATTTCCTTTGATGAGGGTGGATTGAGCGCTACCGGCGCTCGAGCGGTGGGACTGTAAGCACTGGCGCCGCCGCTGCGCAACACCAGCAGAACGTTGAACAAGTGCGTCCTGGCGCGTGGACGCGAGCACTCTTCACGCCAGTGCACTGCGCCGCCTCCAGAACGCAAGGCGAGTCGCCGGCTGCTCGCGCGCCCTGCGCATCAGCAGGTACGCCGCTGGAATCACGAACATCGACAGCAGCGGCGCGGTGATCATGCCGCCCACCATCGGCGCGGCGATGCGCTGCATCACTTCGGAGCCGGTGCCGGTGCCCCACATGATCGGGAACAGGCCGGCCAGGATCACCGCCACGGTCATCGCCTTCGGGCGCACGCGCAACACTGCGCCCTCGCGGATGGCATCCAGCAGGTCGGCATTGCTGGTCTTGCCTTGGGCAATGCGCTCGTCCCAGGCCTGTCGCAGATACAGCAGCATGATCACGCCGAACTCGGCCGACACACCGGCCAGCGCGATGAAGCCCACCGCCCCGGCGACCGACAGGTTGTAGCTCAGCAGATAGAGCAGCCAGATGCCGCCGATCAGCGCGAACGGCAGCGTCGCCATGATCAGCGCAGCCTCGTCGAATCGCCTGAAAGTCAGATACAGCAGCACGAAGATGATGAGCAGGGTGAACGGCACCACCACCTTCAGCTTCGCGGTCGCCCGTTCCAGGAACTCGAACTGCCCCGACCAGGAGATCGAGTAGCCGGCAGGCAGCGCCACCTTCTCGCCGACCACGCGCTGCATGTCCTGCACCGCCGAGCGCAGGTCACGACCGCGGATGTCCACGTATACCCAACCCGACAACCGTGCGTTCTCGCTGCGCAGCATCGGCGGTCCGTCGGTGATGCGGATGTCCGCCACGTCGGACAGCACCAGCCGTGCGCCGCGTTCGCTGACGATGGGCAGCTTGCGCAGCTTTTCGAGCGAGTCGCGCGTCTCCCTCGGATAGCGCATGTTGATCGGGAAACGCTGCAGGCCCTCGACCGTCTCTCCGATGTTGTCGCCACCTACCGCCGAGGTGATGATCGACTGCACATCGGAGATGTTCATGCCGAAGCGCGCGGCGGCGTCCCGGTTGATGGTCACGTCCACGTAGCGGCCGCCGGTCAGGCGCTCCGCCAATGCGCTGCTGACGCCGGGCACATCCTTGAGCACTTTCTCGATCTCGCCGGTCACCCTGTCGATGGTGGCGAGGTCGGCACCCGCCACCTTCACGCCCACCGGGCTCTTGATCCCGGTGGCCAGCATGTCGATACGGTTGCGGATCGGCGGCACCCAGATGTTGGCCAGGCCGGGTACCTTGACGATTCGGTCCAGTTCGTCGACCAGCTTGTCCTGCGTCATGCCGGGCCGCCACTGGTTCCTCGGCTTGAACTGGATCGTGGTCTCGAACATCTCCAGCGGAGCCGGGTCGGTGGCGGTTTCGGCACGTCCGGCCTTGCCGTACACACTCAGAACTTCGGGCACGGTCTTGATCAGGCGGTCCGTCTGCTGCAGCAGCTCCGCGGCTTTGCCAGCACTCAGACCCGGGAGCGCCGAGGGCATGTAAAGCAGGTCGCCTTCATCGAGTCGCGGCATGAACTCCCCGCCGATGTGCTGCAACGGCCACAGGCTCGCAACCAAAGCCACGGCTGCGACCACGAGCGTGAGTGTCGGTACCCGCAGCACGGCATCCAGCAGTGGCCGATATATCGCGATCAGCAGTCGGTTGAGCGGGTTGGTCCTTTCGTCGGGAATGCGTCCGCGTATCAGGTACCCCATCAGCACCGGGATCAGCGTTGCCGACAGCCCGGCGGCCGCGGCC
>JAJTHX010000402.1 GCA_021300125.1 Betaproteobacteria bacterium
CGTGGTGCAGTCGGTGAGCACCTGAAAGCTGCCGTACCACTTGCTGACGTTCTTGAACTCGATCATGACATTTCCCCGTGCGGAACCATCCGCCATCCACGCAGCCTAGCGGACGATGGCGATTCTCTTTTGCAGTGCCTTGACCCCGAGCGAGAGCCCGAAGCACATCACGAAATAGGTGATGGCGACGAACAGGTACATCTCCACCAGGCGGCTGTCGCGCTGCGCCACCTTGCCGGCGGCGCCGACGAAATCGGTCACGTTGAGCAGCGAAACCAGCGACACGTCCTGGAACAGGATGATGGTCTGCGTGAGCAGCACCGGCAGCATGTTGCGGAAGGCCTGGGGCAGGATGATGAGCTGCATCGAGCGCCAGTAGTCGAGCCCCACCGCGTAGGCCGCCCCGATCTGCCCGCGCGGGATGCTCTATATGCCGGCTCGCATGATCTCGCAGAAATACGCGCCCTCGAACAGGATGAAGGTGATGTAGGCCGAGCGGTCCGCACCGATCTGCGGCGGACGGTCCGCGCCGGTGGCCCACTGCAGCAATACCGGCGAGAGGAAGTAGAACCAGAAGATCACCAGCAGGAGCGGGACCGAGCGCATCAGGTTGACATAGCCCGCCGCGGCGAGGGACAGCACCTTGTAGGACGACAGCCGCGCCATCGCCAGGAGCGTGCCCCAGATGATGCCGCCGATGGCCGCCACCACGGTCAGTTGCAGCGTGTATTGCAGCCCTTTCCACAGATAGGGCAGGGTGCGGCCGATGATCGAAAAGTCGAGTTCGCCCATGTCGCCCCCTAATGGCCGCCGCCGACGCCGCCGGAGATGAAACCAGGTATCGCGATGCGCCTTTCGATGAACGCCATGATCCGGTTGGCCAACATGGCGATGATCACATAGGTTAGGGTCGCCGCCGCAAAGGCCTCGAAATACCTGAAGGTCAGTTCACCCATCTCGCGGGTGCGGAAGAACAGTTCCACCAGGCCGATCGAGAACGCCACGGCGGTGTTCTTGATCAGGTTCATGAGCTCGGATGTCATCGGCGGGATCACGATCCGGTAGGCCACCGGCAGCAGCACGTACTGGTATGTCTGCGCCTGCGTGAGGCCCATGGCGTAACCGGCCATGCGCTGGCCGCGCGGCAGCGCCTGGATACCGGAACGCACCTGTTCGGAAATGCGCGCAGCCGTGAAAAGCCCCAGGCAAACGATGGCGGTGACGAACTGGTGGGTGGTCGGGTCGAGCGATACGACCCAGGCCTTGACCGCCGGCACCAGGCCGGGAAGCACGAAATACCAGACGAAAAACTGGACGATCAGGGGAATGTTGCGGAACAGTTCCACATAGGCATTGCCGAGCCGCACCGCCCACTTGTTCTCGGTGGTGCGCATCACGCCGAGAATGGAACCGAGGACGAACGCGATGATCCACGCAAATGCGGCGACCACCAGGGTGTATTGCAGACCCGAGGCCAGGCTCATCAGCCACGTACCGTCGCCGTCAGGCACCTGCTCCAGCAGGATAGCCGGGTTCATGAATCTCCCTCCGCGATTGCAGCCGTCCAGACGCTTCTTGTTATGCAATTCTTGCGCCAGGGACCAACAACAACCGGCAGGCTTGGCGCCTGCCGGCGGGTATTGCAGCCGGGCGGATGCGCCCGGTTCGCCTGCTTCAGACGCCCTTGTCGTTGGGGGCGGCGAAGTCGGCTTTCAGTTGCGGCGTCATCGGGAAGTTGAGGTTCACGCCCTTGGGAGGAATCGGGCTCATGTACCACTTGTTGTAGATACGCTCCATTTCGGGCGACTTGTAGAGTGCGGTGAGCGTCTTGTCGAGCAGCGCCTTGAATTGCGGGTCGTCCTTGCGGATCATCGGTCCGTAGGGTTCGGCGCGCAGCGACTCGTTGAGGATCTTGTAGTCGCCGGGACTGCGCGAATTGGCGATCTGGCCGGCCAGCAGGATGTCGTCCATCACGAAGGCCACGACGCGGTCTTCGGCCAGCAGCAGGAAGGATTCCGCATGGTCCTTGCCGTAGATTTCCTTCACGTCCACGTTCTTGGTCTTCTCGTAGGCCTTGAGCAGCGGCACGGCGGTGGTTCCGGAGGTGGTCGAAATGTTCTTGCCGTTCAGGTCCGCCAAACTGTTGATGTTGGACGATTTCTTGACCGCGGCGGTCACCTGGATGCGGAAGTAGGTGGGCCCGAACGCCACCAGCTTCTGCCGCTCGACCGAGTTGGTGGTCGAGCCGCATTCGATGTCGATGGTGCCGTTCTGCAGGAGCGGGATGCGGTTGCTCGAGGTGACCGGCTGGTACACCACCTTGAGATTGGGCATCTTGAGCTCGGCCTTGACCGCGTCGACCACCTTGGCGCAGATGTCCATGGAGTAGCCGATGGGCTGCTGCTTGTCGTCGAGGTAGGAGAAGGGAATCGAAGACTCGCGATGCGCGACCGTGATCTGGCCGGTTTCCTTGATCTTTTTCAGCGTACCCGTGAGGTCCTGCGCCTGGGACGGCGGCGCGAAACAGCAGGCCAGGGCGACGCCCAGCAGGGCGGGAAGTGCTTTGTTCATGGGGAAAATTCCTCTCAAGGCGGGCGAGTTTTTGGTCGTTGAAAAGCCGGCGCAGCTCCCGCGAAATGCAGTTGCGGGAATGTGCGAACCAGCGACATCGGCAAAATCAGTGTAGCAG
>JAJTHX010000131.1 GCA_021300125.1 Betaproteobacteria bacterium
ACCATTAAACACATAATACTAGTAAATTATTCACTCTTTATAACTGTATATTCCAATGTTTCTTTAAGATAATATTATATTTAACGATGAAATCGTCGATCATCAAAAATTTAGAATTGAACATCCTTTAAGATCTGAACAGCCCTGGCTCCACGAAATATTTTTCCTGCTAAACCAGCAAAACGGAGCCTCTAAATGAGCGCAAGCAGGGCCTAGCCATATTGCCTATCCTCCCCAAGAAAAGGTAGAACCTCATACGCACACGCCAACTTGAAGCACTCCGTTAAAAGTAGAACAAGATGCTTGCTTTCTATTTCTATCAGAAATCTCTCTCTTCCAATCAGGCCTTCCGCGAGGCTAAACGTAAGTATTCAGTAGGCAACAGCAGGGTAAAAGTCTGTTAAAAATAAAATTGCAGCAAGAGCACGAGGCCAATAAACCACTACAGTTTCATGCAAATGAAGAACACAATCTCCGAGAAGGCAAAATACCTCAACGATGCCTCACTCAATTAGTTTAAAGTGAAGAAGGTGATTCTCTCTTGAATGATTCATTCGATCTCTATTTCTTCATCACCTCTCATCTTAGCTTAAAATTGGGCTAGCCAGTAATATTGACTAAATTTTCTAAGATGGATGTAATATTATGAACATACTAAAGAAACTGAGAGCGAAGGAAGAGGAAGGAGAGAGCACCATCAAAAAGGAAACCAACGTCCTTTCCAAAAGAATGAGCACCATATGCTCAGAACTGAAACACCCAAAAGAGAACGTGTTCTATCTCATTGACTACGAGTTTCGCTAAGATTCAGTTTGGTGTATCATGACTAAGTCACTGAAAGACCCTTGTGAAGTAGCAAAGACAGTATGGGTTGCCAAAGCGCCTTCAAGACTGGTTTTGAAACGTGAATACCTGTTGGTAAACTTCCAAGATTTGCAGGCTAACCATTCTTTTGACTTCCTGAATACCGCTGCAGGCTGTTTTGCCGATGAAATGATATTGTGCTGATAAGATATGATTGAGATTGATTTGATCAGATTTTCAGAAGTATTAAACTTCTATCTTCGACTTCAGGAGGGCAGCCGGATTGGCCACATACTGTGAGAGATCCTTGGCCTTAATCTCGATCTCCTCCTCGTATTATTCGTACTCAAATTCGATAGGCTCACTCTTGTCATTTACCAATTCGTATTTCTCGCTTTCTTCCTCTTTGGGGATGGAGAATTTCTGGTCAGGATCAAAGATCTGCCTTAGCATCTTTTTCTTTTCGGCTTTAGACAGTGTTGACTTGCTGTTGAGAGAGGAAATTTAGGACCTCTAAAAGTATTTTAGTTTATATTTGATGGGCAACTGCGAGTTAGTCTTTTCGTCTTATGTCGGCCTTAGTATAGATTTTGTCTTCTTATATCCCTTTATCATGCTCTTGAGCGCTTCCTTGGCCTTGGGATCAATCGACCTCACCAGTTTTTTACTCTTGTTCTTGGCAGCTTGGTATTCAGCATATTTGGCGGGGAAATTCCTCCTGAATATTTCCGATTCAATCAGGACTAGCCACACCTTTCTGTAGAGATGGACCACGAATGCGAAGATATGATATATAAAGCTGACGCTAGAGGCTGCGGTTAGATAGTAGATGATGTATTTGCAGAACTCCTCCTTTTCAGCAGCGGTAGCCTTGTTGCGGTCCTTGACCACAAAGACAAAGAGTAGAAGCTCCAAGATGATCAGGCAGGCCTCGTGGTAAATGGCAATATAGTTCTTAATGCGGTAGCGTCTGAACTTGAAGGTGTATGGCCTCGCCTTGCAGAAGTAGAGCAGGGTGAGGGCATTGAGCGCCAAGCAGAGAGCCATCTGGAGAATGGGGTCAGCCTTAGGCAGTGCGATGAATGCGGAGAGGAGGATGGCGCGGAGGATGTTGACATTGGGGCAGAGGAGAGAGAAGATGTTGTAGCGATAGATGCACTTGAAGGGGAAGAT
Source organism: Betaproteobacteria bacterium (assembly GCA_021300125.1). Classification (GTDB taxonomy): domain Bacteria; phylum Pseudomonadota; class Gammaproteobacteria; order Burkholderiales; family SG8-41. The sequence goes on from JAJTHX010000131.1 coordinate 1,978, forward strand.
GTTCTCGTTGTTGATCTTGGGGTAGTACATGTTCCTCAGGTCTATCTTCTTCTTCTAGGAAAGGAAGACGTTAGTTGAAACCAGATGGTCGGCCTCGTCGTCCTGCAGGATGATGTCTGCCGCCTTCTTGAGGTTGCTCGACAGGACGGGGTATTCTTGGTAGAAGCTGAGAATGCGATAGAGCACCAATACGAAGATAATAGCAAAGAAGAGGATGAATGCGTGGGCGAGGATGAGACTGACCTGTGTGAAATCCTCGTAGATGTTGTAATCGCGCAACTGTAGGAAAGCGAAGAAGACAGTGTTTACCATGAACATAGCCACCCATTCCAGTATCACCGCGTACTTGAACTTCTCCTACAGCAGGTTTTGGCAAAAGACCCGCACCTTCTTGAAATGGTTCAGCTCAGGAACTGACAACAGCTTTAGTATTCCCCAAATTATCAAAATGATGAGGAGTGGAGTAAACGCAAACCCTGCATTTCTTAGGAAATTGTAGTCTCCAATGGAGTTGTAGATAGAGGAAGGTATAGTGGGTCTTAGCACTGGGCTGTTGACTGAAAAGACCCTGGGCAGATAGTGGAGGGTGCTGTACTTGATTCCCATGAAAAGCTTGGTCATCTGAGGGGGTAGGCTGACCGAGATGAAGTAGTGCAGGTATATTATCTGCAAGAACTTCATGAGTTCGATGTCGAAAATGAAGGAGATGACGCAGATGATGCCAAGGAAAGTGAAATAAAGTGGGAAATCGTTGGGGGCCTAGTTAATCGATTTAGAGTAAAGATTGTTTGCATCTATTTGCAGTTGGGTCACCAGTGAGGCAGGCAAGTTGCCATTGCCGTCGATGATGTTTTGTGGATTGGCGATTTATACGTTGATGTTGGTGTTGGTGCTTCCAGGGGGAAAGACGATTTGGATGGTTTGGGGGTCGATTACGATGATCTGGTAGCCTGTAACACCCGACGATTGCAGCAATCTTCTACCACTGGAGGTGATGGAGAAGGTGTTGTAGAGGTTGCCGGTAAAGCTGACCGCGTTACTGAAGCTCATGAACACTGAGGTCTGTCCTCCCACGTTGGTGACGTTAGAAGAGACTGTCAGTCCCGAGCCACAGGTGTTATTGCAAGCTACGCAAACCCTGTTGATGGTCGGTCGGAAGAAGGTGGGACATTAGAAGACGCATGCTCCTGAAAAGAGGTACCCCCTTGAGCAACTGGTGCAGTTGGTGGGGGTAACTGAGCAGGTGGCGCAGGAGGAGTTGCATAGCCTGCAGAAGACCACTGAGGCATAGGTGCCATTGGGGCAGGTGCTGGTGCAGGTGGAGTTATCAGTGTTGAAGTAGGATATGGTGGTGGAGTTCATGTTACAGAAGCCGAAACAGAAGTTGTTGAAGAGGATAGATGCAGTTACGCAGGTGAGGCAGTTTCTGAGAGAAGTGCAGGTAACACAGGTGGAGGGACAGGCATCGCAGCGGAAAACTGCGGCATTGGCAAAGGAGCCTATCGCGCATGACGGCACACAGGTGCGCGTAGAGTTTTGACCAAAGTTAGGCCTGCAGGAAGAGGAAAGCACGCAGTTTCTAGTTGCCGAGTTGGCGTAGTAAAGAAGAGTGCAATTCTAAACACAGGCACCGTTCTGCAGGAAAAACCCCGTGAAGCAGGTCCTGCAGGTAGTAAGCCCGGTGCACGAGCTGCAGGTGCTTGGACAGGGATCGCATTGATGGTTCTGGAGATTGTTGAAGTAGGGATTGGGGCAGGACGATAGGCAGCTGAAGGTGAGGTCGTATGAGTAGAAGGGGAAAGCGCACTGCTCGGTGCAGGTGTTGTCGTAGCTGGCAGCGTAGGTCTGAACGAAAGGCGGCACTGCGACCGGACAGCTCGGCAGGCAGGCCACTGACCACTGGTAGGCGTAACTGCCACTAGGGCATTTTGTAACACATGTTCTCGTCTGGTTATCGGCATAGAGCAGCTGGTTGATGGGGCAGGCAGAAACGCAAGTTCGAGTTGAGGGATCTCCGTAGAAGGGGAACGGACAGGTTTGCTTACAAAATTGAGTTGGAATATATGCATAGAATCCCACTGGACAAACAAAGACGCATAGGCGACTTTCCTGCAGAGAGAGAGAACCATTGGGACAATTTGAAACACAAGTTCTTGTCGTATTTTATCCGTATAGATTAATTGGGCATTGGGAGAGGCAACTTTGGCTGGTATTTTCAGCGTACATGAGTGGTTGGTTGGGACATAGAGAGACACATCTTCTGGTGGTCGGGTCAGCGAATGTTCCAACTGAACATCTGATAACGCAGAAGCCAGTGAGGTTGTCAGTGAAGGTTCCCTCATTGACGTTGCAGCTGCGCACACACAGTCGGGAAGAGTTCTAGCGGTAAAAGCCAGCCACTGGGCAGTTGAACACGCACTACCTTGTATCTTCGAAAGCGAACATTCCCGGCGGGCATTGCGCAACGCACACCATCAAAACACTATCAGCGAACAGTGCGGGGCTACGAGGGCACTGAGTGACGCATGTTCTGCTAGAGTTATCAGCAAATGCTGCATTATAGCAGCTAGCAACACAGGTGCGGGTAGGCAGATAGGCAAAGGTATTGAGTGGACATGTCTTTACGCACTCTCGAGTATCGTTTCTCGCGAATCCGGCAATATCAGCAGTGCAGTTGGGCACGCAGAGCAGATTGATATAGTCTGAGAAGAGAGAGGGAGGGCATTGAGACACGCATCTCCAGCTGAGGGGGTCCCTTAGAGTTAGCGGTCTGTTCGGACAGGTGAAGACACATCGCCAAGTACTATTTTAGGCGTAGGTTCCGTTGGGACAAGATGTGACGCAGGTTTTCGAGGAATTGTCAGCATAGGTATTGTTGGGGCAATACTTAACGCACCTGGCAGTCACAAGATTGGCGTAATAGTTGGGGTAGGAGGGGCAAACCAGGACGCAGCGCATGGTGGAGTTGTCGGCGACATAGGGGCTCACGCAGCTGGCCCTGCAAGTCTTGCTGATGGGTTCAGCGTAGAGGTCGAAGCGCATGGGGCACACCTGCGTGCAGAGCTGGTTGCGGGGATTGGCGAAGTACAGGTCGGGACAGGAGGAGTTGGCTCCCACGTTGTAGGTGCACTCCTGGTTAAGCGGATTGCCGAAGGAGTTGGCAGGGCACGTGGGCAGGCAAGTGTTACTGAGTGGGTCTCCGTAGAAGATGGGATCGCTTGAGCATCGGGCCACACAAAGATTGATAAGTCTGTCGGCGAAGCTCGAGGGAGGGCATGTGCGCTCGCACCGCAGTGTGGAATTGACTCCGAAAAACCCAGTTGGGCATACTGGCCTACAGAACCTGCTGACTGGATCTGCGTATGTATTATTGCTGCAATTTTGGGTGCAGCTCCTGGTGGCATTGTCTGCGTAGTAGTCGAACGCCTGCGGACACCTGGCGACGCAGGTATTAGTGAGGGGGTCTGCGAAGGTCATGGGTTTGGTGGGGCAGGCAGTGAGGCAGGCCCAGGTTTAGCTGTCAGCGAAGGTGCCGTTAGGGCAGTTTTGCACGCATGTTCTTGAGGAGTTGTCGGCGAAGAGTCCTCCGGTGCAGTTGGCCGCGCAGATACCGTTTATGCCGAAGAGGGAAGGCACCGCGGGGCATGTATTCATGCATAGCCTTGAAATCGGGTCCGCAAAGGTCCCGAAGGGGCAACTGGAAAGGCAGACTCTATTCGTGATATCGGCATAGAGAATGGGTGAAAGTGGGCAAAGTCTGACACATTTTCGGCTGTTGAACTATCCATAGAAGCCGAGGGGGCATTGGGTGACACATAGGTTGGTGATATCATCGGCATATCGTTGGGGATTTGTAGAGGGGCACTGATTTTAGTGGCAGAGGAAATTGAACCCGTAAAAGCCTCGTGTGCAGTTGGCGATGCAGCGTCCAGTGCGTCTGTCTGCGAAGCCGGTCAAGCAAAAGGTGACGCACTGCATGGTCGAGTTTTCGCCAAAAGTTGGAGAGAGACAGGTCTGTTTGCATTCACGGTTGTTGGCCGCATCGGCGTACAGTCTGTTGCTGCAGTGGAAGACGCAGGTGCGAGTGAACATATCGCCGAAATAAGGCGGATTGCTTGGGCATGTTGTGACGCAAAGATTTGTAGAATTGTCTCCGAAAGTACCGGCGGGACACTACTCCACGCATGACCAAGTATTCCTATCACCAAATAATCCATCAGCACACTTCTGCACACACAGATTGAGAGTGGGGTCTCCAAAGGTGTTGGGTGGACAGCTGGGGGCGCAGATGCGAGTAGTATTAACTCCATAGTAAAGTGGGACTGTAGGGCAGGTGGATGCACAAGTCCTCGAGATATTGTTCGCGTACAAGGGGGCAAGGCAGTTAGTGACGCACATCTTGCTGCTCGCATCAGCAAACCTTTCAGACGCTATATCACAAAAACTGACACATCTGCCCTTTGTGGGATCAGCGAAGAGGCCGGAAGCGCAGCCGGTGGCCACCACGCAGCTCTGTGATTGCTCGTCGGCGAACAGACTGACTGAAGCAGTGGAGGGACAGGTGTGATAGCAGATCCCATTATAGGCGTAGGTCAGGTTGTAGCATCGACTCACGCACCTCTTGAGGTGGGGGTCTGCGTTGAGGCCAGTGGGGCAGGCAGTGACGGCCACGCACTTCAGAGTCAGTGGGTCTGCGTACTGAGAGCCGCTGCATGTAGGCGAGCACACCCTGCTGGTTTAATCAGCGTAGAGTTAGGAGTAGCCGGTGGAGTTGCAGGCAGTGACGCAGGTGCGCGAGTATGGCTCGCCGAAGAGGGAGTTGGCGGCGGGGCAGACATTTTGGCAGAGGCGGTTGACGCTGTCCCTGAACTGCGATTGCTGGCATTCCTGGTTGCAGGTGTTGTTGACGGTGGAGCCGAAGGTGCCGTTGGGACAGAGGGTCACGCAGGACATGGTCCTTGTATCTGCGAAATAGCCGGCGGGGCAGATGAATACACAGATGCCGAAGGATTGGGTGGGGGATTTGAAGGTGAACTGTGCGTTGGTGCAGGAGGAGCTGCAGGCGCGGGTGAGGTTGTCGGCGTAGAGGTTGGGCGATATGACGCACTGGGTGACGCAGTATCTGGAGGTGGGGTTGGCGAAGTAGCCGAAGGGGCAGAATTGCACGCAGGTGCTGTTTGGCTGGAAGGCGAAGTAGCTGGGCGAGCAGGTAGTCACGCACCTGAAAAGTAGAGGGTCTGCAAAGTATCCCAAAGTGCATGTAGAGACGCAAGAAGGAGGGTTGGTCTGAGTGTCAGCATAGAAGATATTGCTACAGTTGGCCAGGCACATGCGTTGCCGATTATCAGCGAAATATCCACTGGGGCAGCGTGAAACACACCTCTGGGAGATAGGGTCAGCATAGGTCCCGTTGCTTACTGGACAGCTCAGCACGCACCTGCCTGAACTTTGGTCGGCGTAGGTGAGTGGAGCCACTGAGCATTGTGTAACACAGGCCCCCTTTTAGTTGTCTGCAAATCTGTTGGAAGGACAAGTTGTGAGGCACCTTCTCGATGAATCAGCATAGTAACGTATCGGATTGATTGGGCAGGCAAGCACGCATTTGTAAGTTGTAGGGTCTGAGAAGTATCCGATTGGGCATGTATTCACACAGGTATGCGTAGTAGTATCAGAATACATATTGAGGGTGCCATTATTCGAACAGTTGAGGACGCAAGCCGATGAAAGCAGGAAGTAGGGGAAGGGGCAGAATGATACACAAGAAACATTAACGCTGTATTGGTAGGTATTGGTGGGGCAGGTAGCAGTGCAGACGCGGCTTATCATATCGAACCAAGGCGCACTGGAGGGGCATGTTGACACACAAGCTCTCACTGGAGATGCTGAGGCGAATGTCATGGGGTTCGAGGGACAGACCAGCACGCAGGCATGTGATTGGGGATCAGCGAAGTAGGGCGATTGGCAGGTAGCCGTACAGCTGGAATTGAGGATATTGTAAAAAGATCCCACTGCGCAGGAGCTGACACAGGTAAGAGTGGCTGCATTCCTGATGAGGCCAGCGGTGCATGAGGCAGAACAAAGTCGAGTGAGAGGGTCGGCGTAGTTGGTGCCGTAGCAGGCAGTGAGGCACTGGCGGGTAGCCGTGTCTCCAAAAGTTCCGTTCGTGCAGGCGGAAACGCAGGAGGTGGTTTGGTTGTTGGCGAAATGATTGGAGGGGCAGGCTGAGGGCAGGACGCAGGTCTGGGTGAGGAAGTTGATATAGAAGCCATTGGGGCAGAACATTACGCAATTTTTGCCGGAGATATAGGTATTGTTGGGGCACTGCGATAGACACGTGAGTGAGTCATCACTAGCATAGGTGTTGTTGGGACATAGGTCTGAGGTAACGCATCTAGAGGTGGCCAAGTTGGCGTAGAGAGTGGCATTGGTGGCAGCGTTGAAGGGGCAGACACTGACGCATCGATTGGTAGTGGGGTCAAGGAGGAAGGGACAAGTAGAAACGCAGCTCATATTAGCTTCATTCATGAACCCTGTGGGGCATGCAGGCAGGCAAGCAGCGTTGGTGGAGTTTGAACCCCATGCATAAAGGGATTCTGGGAAAGTAGGGCATTCAGAAGTGCAGGTCATGAGAGTGGGGTTTCGATAGGTTCTGAAGGTGGCGTTGAAGGTGCAGGTCGGCTGGCATGTCCTGTTATTGGCAACGTCTCGGAAAAGTCCACTCGTCATGCAAGTGGTCACGCAGAGCCTGGTGGGAGATGTCCCTGGGTCTCCGAAGAAGCCAGGCGTGTTAGCGATGGTGACGGGGCAGATATCGATGCAGACTCTGGTTTCCAGGAAGGCAAAGGTAGGCACTGGGCAGGAGGGTACACAAAGTCTAGTGGTGTTCTAGCCGTAGAAGAGCTGGCTGTTGGAAGAGTTGCTGCTGCAGAAGTTAGTACAGAGATTGGTGAAATTATCGGCCCACATGCCACTGGGGCAGCTGGTCACTGGGTTGCTGATGCACATCCTGGTCCGAGGGTTACCCCAAGTCCCAGCCATGCATACCAGCACGCAGGTCCTGTTTAGCTCCACCTGCGCAAAATACCCCGGCGGGCATCGAGTCACGCAGACGTCGGTTGTGTTATCGCCAAAGGTGTCGGCTGTGCCGAGGGAGGAGTTGCCGGCGGGGCAGACATACACGCAGAGTTGGGTGGAATTGTCTCGGAAATAGTTGAGCCCGGGGCAGACAGCAGTGCAGAGCCCTCTTCCGCTGGAGATTTCACCGTAGTATTTGTCGGGGCATTTGGCCACACAGCGATTGGATTTGAAGGGGTCTGCGTAAGAAAAGTAGGTGGAGTTGTAAGGGCAATGGTAGACGCAGGACTGCGTGATGTTTTCGGCAAGCATAGTGGGCGGGCAGTTGAGGGGGGTGACACAGGTGTACGTGATATTCTCAGAGAAGGTGAAGACGGGTGAGGTGGAGCACTGCGAGACGCAGATGTTGAGCTGGCTATCTGCGAAGGACAAAAAGAGGCCGCAGCCTGAAACCACAAGGCACATGCGGGTGTTGTTTTCGGCGTATAAAGGACTGGGGCATTTGGGGATGCAGTACCAGGTATCATTAAGGCCGTAATTGGGAGAGGTGCATTTAGGAATGCACATCTTGGTGGCGTTGTCGGCGTAGTAATGCAGTCCTCCCACAGTTTGGCAATGCTGTGGCAGCACGCACATGTTGTTAACTGTGTTGCCGAAGTATCCAGCAGAGCAGTTGATGGAGGTATTGTAGCATTTGCCAGTTATGGGGTCGCCGAAGAAGCCAGCCCCGCAGTTGGCCATGCAGACCCTATTGGCGTCCATAGCATAAGAATTGGGAGGACAGTTTCTCAGGCAAACTGGAGAAGTGGTGCTATTCACTCCAAAAGTTCCCAGCGAACAAAGAGTGGTGCACTGCTGCGTGGCGTTGTCCGCATATTCGAAAACTGAGAAATTGCAGTTAAGGACACAGAGGTTCCTTCGGGTGTCTCCATAGTAGGTGAGCGAGCAGTTCAACACGCACTGGAAGGTGATAGGGTCGCCGAAGGGCAAATTGCCTGAACATGCGCTGCATAACTGTGTATTGTTATTGCCGAAAAGGCCGGCTCCGCAAAGCCTAGCAACAACGCAGCGGAAGGACCCAGTACCATAGAGAGGCACTGGACTTGAGGTGCATTTAGCGAGGCAAGTTCGATTGGTCTGGTAGTCTGCGAAGAATCCTCCTGAGCAAGTAGCAGTGCAGTATCCTCCTTGGGAGTAATAGTCCGGATTGGTTGGGCATAACGTGACGCAGAGGTTGGTAGAGGGATCCCCGAAGAATGAGGAATTGCTGCATCTGGACTCACAGCCCATCGTGAAAGGGTCAGCATATGTGCCGCTTGTGCAACTTGTGCCAACCACGCATAGTCTTCTCTGCGCGTCAGCATAAGTTCTATTACTGCAAGATGTCTTGACGTTATAGCAGAAGCGAGTATAATTATCAGCCCAAAATCCTTGATCGCAAACTGTAGTACAGACTCTGTTTGTGGTCAGATTGATAGCGTAATAGCCATTAGGACAAGTTTGGAGGCAGGGACGACCGTTGATAGGGCTGCCGTAAAACCTGAAAGGGCACCTAACAACGCATAAGTTGGCGATCGGGTCACCGAAATAGCTGTTAGGGCAGGTAGTAGCACAAACACCCACCCCCAATGTTGTATAGTTGTCTCCATAGAAACCCACTGGACAATTGGCTACACATAGTCTAGTTAGTTCATAGGCGAATGTTTGATTGGGGAAGTTGGTGCAAACCCTCACGCAAAGTCTAAAAGGGTGGAAGGGGTCTGCGTACCAGCCCGGTGGGCACTGTTTAACACAGGTGCTACTGATGCTGTCACCAAAGCTGGCATCGGGGGTGGCAGTGCAATTCCTGACGCAGTTGCGCGTTCCATGCAGGTCAGCATAGGTGGAGGTGGAGTTAGCATTGCAATTGGTGACGCACTCTCTGCTGTCGATGAACCCGTACATGGTGCGATTGCACTGGAAGACGCAGACACCCCCGTCCCAGTAGGCATAGCCGGTGATGCAGCTGGTCTGGCACATGCGGGTGGTGTTCTCGCCGACCTGTCCGAACACCTTGCAGCTGAACTCGCATTTCTTGGTGGAGTTGTCCGCGTAGGTTCCCAGGGGGCAGTCCATGGGGTTGCGGGAGCAGTTGAGGAAGTAGGGGTGCAGCCACTGGCCGCTCTCGCACTGCGTTACGCAGGCTCTATTTCCGAACTGAGCGTTTATTTGGAAGTAGTATCCCAGGGGGCATTCATTGACGCAGAGATTAGTGGAAGGGTCGGCGATGGAGGGCGAGGGGCA
>JAJTHX010000308.1 GCA_021300125.1 Betaproteobacteria bacterium
ATGAAATAGTCGTCACCGATACCATTCCGCTGTCCGATGCCGGAAGGCACTGCCGGAAAATCCGTGTGCTCACGGTTGCCGGCCTAGTGGCCGAGACCTTGCGCCGGATCAGTGCCGAGGATTCAGTCAGTTCGCTGTTTGTCGAATAGGTCTTGAGTGTAAGCCGGTACCCGCCGGCTTTCTTTGCAACGCGGGGGAGATCTGGTCGCGGACCCTCCGCAACAACTGGAGAGCAACATGAAAATCGAAGTCACCGCGTTTCCGCGCACGAACCAGGGCAAGGGTGCGAGCCGCCGCCTGCGTGCGACGGGCCGCGTCCCCGGCGTCATCTATGGCGCCGGCAAGGACGCGCAAAGTGTCGAGTTTGACCACAAGGCGCTGCTGCGCCACCTCAAGCTGGAAGCCTTCCACTCGTCGATCCTCGACATGAACTTTGACGGCCAGAAGGACCGCGTGCTGCTGCGCGACTTCCAGATGCATCCCTGGAAGGAGCAGGTGCAGCATGTCGATTTCCAGCGCATTGATCCGAAGAAGAAGATCCACATGGCGGTGCCGCTGCACTTCCTGAATGCCGAGATCTGCCCGGGCGTGAAGCTTGGCAAAGGCGTGGTCCAGCACATCATCAATGAACTGGAAATCCAGTGTCTGCCCGACGACCTGCCGGAATACATCGAGGTTGACCTGAAAGACCTCGAACTGGGCCATTCGATCCACGTTGCCGAAATGAAGCTGCCCAAGGGCGTCGAGCCGATTGCCAAGATCAAGGCCGACAATCCCTCGGTGGTTACGGTGCAGGTGCCCAGGGAAGTTGCGGTCGAGGAAGTCGCGGCCGCCCCGGTCACCGAGATCACCGGCCAGGCCCCCGAGGCTGCAGCCGCTGCCGGTGGCGACAAGAAGGACGCCGAGAAAAAGCCGGCCGAGAAAAAATAAGTCGGCTGGCCGGCCTTTTGCGGCTGGCGGATACCCGTGGCGCCCGCCAGAACGCGATCGACTGGCGGGCGTTTTGTTTTTAATTAAAAATCGTTTAAAAACAAAGGCTTATGAAACTCGTCGCCGGCCTCGGCAACCCCGGCAGGAAATACGAGGACACCCGCCACAATGCCGGCTTCTGGTGGCTGGAGGCGCTGGCGCGGGCCGGTGGTGTGACGCTACGCCACGAGGCGCGCTTTCACGGCGAGGTTGCACGCGTCGGCAGCCCGGCCGGGGAAGTCTGGCTGCTCAAGCCCGCGACCTACATGAACGAATCGGGACGCGCGGTCGGCGCGCTCGCCGATTTCTACAAGATCGAGCCGAAAGACATTCTCGTCGTGCATGATGAACTCGACCTGCCGCCCGGCGACATCCGCCTCAAATTCGGGGGCAGTGCCTCGGGCAACGGCGTGCGCAGCGTGATCCAGCGTCTGGGCACGCGCGACTTCTGGCGCCTGCGCATCGGCATCGGCCATCCGCGCGAGCTCGCCAAAAGCGAGCAGGAAGTGGTGGACTACGTGCTGCATGCGCCGCGCGCCGAGGAACGGCGTGCGATTGATGACGCCCTGGAACGCGCCAGTGAAGCCTGGCCCCTGGTCTCCAGGGGTGATATGCAGGCGGCGATGCTGCGTTTGCATACCAAACCCGGCGCCGGGCCCGCGCCGAAACCCTGATTCTTTTCCGGAAAGCCAAGCCATGTCCCTCAAATGCGGCATCGTCGGCCTGCCCAACGTCGGCAAGTCCACCCTCTTCAACGCGCTGACCAAGGCCGGCATCGCCGCCGAGAACTATCCCTTCTGCACCATCGAGCCCAATGTCGGCATCGTCGAAGTGCCCGATCCGCGGCTGGCCGCACTGGCGGCCATCGCCAAACCGGAGAAGGTGCTGCCGGCGGTGGTCGAATTCGTCGACATCGCCGGTCTCGTGGCCGGCGCCTCCAAGGGGGAGGGCCTCGGCAACCAGTTTCTCGCCAATATCCGAGAAACCGACGCCATCGCCCATGTCGTGCGCTGCTTTGAGGACGAGAACGTGATGCATGTCGCGGGCAAGGTGGATCCGCTGTCTGACATCGAAACCATCAATACCGAACTCGCGCTGGCCGATCTTTCGGCCGTGGAGCGCCACCTTGCGAAATATGTGAAGCTGGCACGCGCCGGCGGCGACAAGGAGACGCAGCGGCTGGTCGCCGCACTGGAAAAATGCCAGGCCGCGCTGAATGAGGCCAGGCCGGTACGGTCGCTTGACTTGTATGCAGAGGAGCTGGAAGTGCTCAAGCCGCTGTGCCTGATCACTGCCAAGCCCACCATGTACGTGGCCAATGTGCGCGAGGGCGGGTTTGACAGCAATCCGCACCTGGCGGCAGTGCAGGTGCTGGCCGCGCGCGAGAGGGCGCCGGTGGTCGCGGTGTGCGCGTCAATCGAAGCTGAAATTGCCGACATGGAGGATGCCGACAAGGCGGTGTTCCTGCAGGACATGGGCATGAGTGAGCCGGGACTGAACCGCGTGATCGGCGCCGGGTATTCGCTGCTGGGTCTGCAGACTTATTTCACGGCCGGACCGAAGGAAGTGCGCGCCTGGACAATCCGCAAGGGCGATACCGCACCCAGGGCGGCAGCCGCGATCCATACCGATTTCGAAAAGGGCTTCATCCGCGCCGAGGTCATCGCCTACGACGACTACGTTGCCTGCAAGGGCGAACAGGGCGCCAAGGAGGCCGGCAAGATGCGCCTTGAGGGCAAGGACTACGTCGTGCGCGACGGCGATGTGATGCATTTCCGCTTCAACGTCTAACCCAACGTCTGAACCGGCGTCGTGCCGTAGCGGCAGGCGTGCTGTTGGTGCCGCCTCTGGCCAGGGCTATACTGCGCAATCGCAAGCCCACCGGAGGAATCGACGATGGCGGCATCCTTCATGTCCAGCTTCTCCTGTTTCACCCGTATCCGCGTCCTGTGCGCCGCGCTGCTGATCGCCTTGGTCAGCGGATGCGCCGCCCCAGGCGGGCTGCTGTCCCGCGCCGATGCCGATGCCATCGAAAACGCGATTGACCGTGACGATGCCGGTTACGTGGCTGCCGCGGTTCGCGGCGGGTTGCCGGTGGACCAGCGTATTCCCGCCGCGGGCTATACAGCCGGGGCGCCGCTGATTGCGTTGGCGGCGAGGGCAGCCTCGCTGAACACCCTGCGCTTCCTGATTGGCGCCGGCGCCGACGTCAACGCGCGTACCCCGGTCAATGAAACCCCGCTGATGCTCGCCGCCTATTTCCGTGAAGATGGCGCGCATTCGGCGGCCCGCCATGATGAGGCGGTGCGCATACTGCTCAAAGCCGGCGCCCAGCTCGAGAACGACGCCTACAACTTCACCCCGCTGTCCTACGCCGCCTTCAACGACCGGCGCCGTGCCATGGGCTACCTGCTCGAACACGGCGCCCGGGTCGATGCCGATGCCGCGAACGGATTGACTTACATCAACACGCCGCTGATGATGGCCTCGATCCAGGGGCATCGCGAGGCGGTACGCACGCTGCTGCGGGCCGGTGCCGACCCCCTCATCCGCGTGCATGGCGGACATACCGCCCGCGAGTTTGCCGCCAAGTATCGCCACAGCCATGTCGAGCCGCTGCTCGCCTGCGCGGAGTCGCTGCCGCAGGGCCGACGCTTTGCACAGCACTGTGAAGGACCCAGCGTCGCCGCCGGGCAGTAAATCCGGCCTCAGGCCGGCCGTGGCCTGAGGCTGATGATCAGAACGCCGGCAAGCACCAGTGCTGCCCCGGCCAGCTGCATCGCAGTGACCGCCTCGCCGAGAAACAGCGCAGCGAAGGCCAAGGTTGCCACCGGACCGATGCAACCGATCAGCGAGACCTGGCCCGCGCCGATGCGGCGCAAACCTTCCGCCATCAGCCACAGCGGCAGTACGGTCGAGAACACCGCCAGTACAGCCACCAGCGCATAGACCTCGGGTCCGGCGTGCAGCGCCTCCAGCGGACGGGTGGCGGTGAAATGCGCAAGGACGAAGCCGGTGGCGATCAGCGAAGCGTAGGCCGAGAAACGCATCGAGCCGAACTTGTGCACCAGCCGGCTCCCGGTCACCAGATAGACTGCATAGGTCACCGCGCTGCCAAATACCAGCAGGGCACCGATGGCGGTCTGTCCGGCAGCGCCTGCGATTTTCACCTCCTCGGCAAAGACCAGAACGATGCCGGCGTAGGAGAGCGCCAGCGACAGCAGCTGTGGTGCGCGCAGAGGTTGGCGCAGGAATGCCCCCGACAGCAGCAGCACCAGTGTCGGGTAGAGGTAGAGGATCAGCCTGCCGAATCCGGCGGAAACATATTGCAGTCCGGCAAGGTCGAGAAAACTGCCCAGGTAGTAACCGAGAAAGCCGAGGCCGGCGAGTGCCGCAATTTCACGCCGGCTCACTGCCTCTGTCATGCGCCCAGCCCACAACGCCATCAGCATGAACAGGGGGGCCGCGAACAGCATGCGCAGCGTGAGCAGGGTGGTCGTATCGATGCCGTGGACATAGGCCGCCTTGACCAGCACCGGCTTGCCCGAAAAGGCAACCGAGCCGGCGAGGGCACAGGCCACCCCGACCCAGGCGCCGCGCTGCAGCGCCTTGTTTTCCGGCATCGGATTCAGCGGCGCTTGCCGCCGCCGAGGCTGGAACCCAGCACGCCGCGGATGCTTTCGCGGCCCACCTGTGAACCCATGGCCCGGGCCGCGCTTTTTGCCGCCATTTCCACCATGCCTTCGCGGCGGCCTCCGCGCGGGCCGGTGCTGCCGCCGAGCAGGTCGCCCAGCGCGCCTAGCATGCTGCCCCCGGATGCGGGTGCTGCGACACCCGCTGCGGGCTGGGCGGCCTGTTCCTGCACGCGATGCGCCAGTTTTTCAAAGGCCGACTCGCGATCCTCGGTTTTCTCGTAAATGCCCGCAACCAGGGAGTTTTTCATCGTCGCCGAGCGCTCCTCCGGCGTCACCGGGCCAAGGCGGCTGCCGGGCGGCACCACGAAGGCGCGCTCGACCACGCAGGGCTGGCCTTTTTCGTCAAGCAGCGACACCAGCGCCTCGCCGACGCCGAGCTCGGTGATCGCGGTTTCGACATTGATCCTGGGATTGGCGCGCAGCGTGGTGGCGGCGCTTTTCACCGCCTTCTGGTCGCGAGGCGTGAATGCGCGCAGCGCATGCTGCACGCGGTTGCCGAGCTGGCCGAGAACGGTTTCGGGTATGTCGAGCGGATTCTGGGTCACGAAAAAGACCCCGACGCCCTTGGACCGGATCAGCCGCACCACCTGCTCGATTTTTTCGAGCAGCGCCTGCGGAGCGTCGCTGAACAGGAGGTGGGCTTCGTCGAAAAAGAACACCAGTTTAGGTTTGTCCGGGTCGCCGACCTCGGGCAGTTGCTCGAACAGCTCCGACAGCATCCACAGCAGGAATGTCGCGTAGAGCTTGGGCGAGTGCATCAGCTTGTCGGCGGCGAGGATGTTGATCACCCCGCGGCCGCGGCCATCGGTCTGCATCAGATCCTGGATGTTGAGTGCCGGTTCGGCGAAGAACCTGTCTCCGCCCTGCTGCTCCACTTCGAGCAGGCCGCGCTGGATGGCGCCGATCGAGGCGGCCGAAATGTTGCCGTACTGGGTGGTGAACTGCTTGGCGTTCTCGCCGACATGCTGCAGCATCGCGCGCAGGTCCTTCAGGTCGAGCAGTAGCAGGCCGTTGTCGTCGGCGATCTTGAATACCAGCGTCAGCACGCCCTGCTGGGTGTCGTTGAGGTTGAGCAGCCGCGCCAGCAGCAGCGGTCCCATCTCCGAGATCGTCGCGCGCACCGGATGGCCCTGCACGCCGAAGACATCCCAGAAGGCTACCGGGCAGGAATCGTAGGCGAAATCGGTGATGCCGAGCTGCTTGATGCGCTCCTCGATCTTGGGTTTGGATTCGCCTTTCTGCGAAAGTCCTGCGAGGTCTCCCTTGACGTCGGCCATGAACACCGGAACGCCGATTTTCGACAGGCTTTCGGCGATGCGCTGCAATGTCACGGTCTTGCCGGTGCCGGTGGCGCCGGCGATCAGTCCGTGGCGGTTGGACAGCCCCGGCAACAGCAGCAGTTCATGTTCGGATTTCGCAATCAGCATCGGCCCGGCCATGGCGGTTTCCTGGGGGATTGTAGGGGGTCACTATGATAAAATCAGGGTCATTCTAACGGCTAATCCGGCGCATCATGGCAGGACATTCGAAGTGGGCGAACATCCAGCACCGAAAGGGCCGTCAGGACGCCAAGCGGGGCAAGATTTTCACGCGCCTGATCAAGGAGATCACGGTTGCTGCGCGCATGGGCGGTGGTGACCCGGGCAGCAATCCGCGCCTGCGCCTTGCAATGGACAAGGCCTACGACAACAACATGCCCAAGGACAACGTCGAGCGCGCGATCAAGCGCGGCACCGGCGACCTTGAGGGTGTCAATTACGAGGAAATACGCTACGAAGGCTACGGCATCGGTGGCGCCGCGGTGATGGTCGACTGCATGACCGACAACCGCACGCGCACTGTCGCCGATGTTCGCCACGCCTTCACCAAGCATGGCGGCAACCTCGGTACCGACGGCTCGGTGGCTTTCCTGTTCAAGCACTGCGGCCAGTTGCTGTTTGCCCCGGGCACCGACGAGGCCGGGCTGATGGATGCGGCGATCGAGGCCGGCGCGGAAGACGTGGTCAGCAATGACGACGGCAGCATCGAGGTCATCACCGGTCCTGGCGAGTTTTCAGCGGTTCGCGCCGCGCTGGAAAAGGCGGGCCTCAAGGCCGAGCTTGCCGAAGTGACCATGAAGGCAACCACGGAAAACCCGCTGGCCGGCGACGATGCCGCGCGCATGCAAAAACTCCTTGACGCGCTGGAATCCCTGGACGACGTGCAGGAGGTGTACACCACCGCCGTCTTCGACGAGGCGGCTTGAGCGCGGCGCCGCAGCGCATCCTAGGCATCGACCCCGGCCTGCGGGTCACCGGCTTCGGCATCATCGAGCAGTCCGGACAGCAGCTGGGCTATGTCGCCAGCGGCTGTGTGCGCAGCGGTGATGGCGAACTGCCCGCGCGCCTGAAGGTTTTGTTTGAGGGAATTGCCGAGGTCATCGCCACCTACCACCCCGACTGCGTCGCCATTGAGCAGGTGTTCGTCAACGTCAATCCGCAATCCACGCTGCTGCTCGGCCAGGCCCGGGGTGCCGCAATCTGTGCGGCGGTGGCGAAGTCATTGCCGGTCTCCGAATACACGGCGCTGCAGGTCAAGCAGGCTGTGGTTGGTGCCGGCAAGGCGCACAAGGTGCAGGTTCAGGCGATGGTGCGCAAGCTGCTGCGGCTGCCCGGCGAGCCCAGCGCCGACGCCGCTGACGCGCTGGCCTGCGCGATTTGCCATGTCCACGGCGGGCAGGGTTACCTGGGCGTCGGCCGCGGTGCGCGGCGGCGCAAGGGCCGTCTCGGATGAGCCGCATCCTGCTGGCTTGGGAGCTGGGGGGCGGTTATGGCCATCTCGGTCCCTTTCTTGCTCTGGCTCCCGAACTGGTCAAGCGCGGCCATGAATTGCATGTGGCTGCACGCGAAGTGGTCTCGGCAGTCAGGGCTGTGGGTGATTTTCCCATCTCCGTGCATCAGGCGCCTCTGTGTACCGCTCAATACGGCGGATTACAGGATCCTCCGCTGAATTTCGCTGAAATCCTGATGCGTTTCGGCTATCTCGATCCGGCCATGCTGCGAGGGCTGCTTGCCGCCTGGTGCTCCCTGCAGCGTGCCATCCGTGCCGACGTGGTGATCGCAGACCATGCCCCCACAGCGCTGCTCGCGGCGCGCTGCCTGGGCATTCCCTGCGCTGTCATCGGCAGCGCGTTCAATGTTCCGCCCCCGGTGTCACCCAGCGTGAATATGAGGCCCTGGGTGGAAGTGCCGCAGGCGCGGCTGGCCGACAGCGACCGCAGAATTCTGGAGGTCATCAACACCGTGCTGCCGCAGGGGCGGCAGCTGGATACCCTGCCGGGGCTGTTTGATGGAGCGGCCCGGTTTTTTTCGGGTGTGCCTGAGCTGGATCCCTACGGGCCGCGTGATCCTTCCGATTACCTGGGGCTGCTGACCCTGTCCACCGGATCAGCGCTGCCGCAATGGCCGGCGGGTGACGGCCCCCGGGTGTTTGCCTACATCCATGCCGATTACTTGCATGCCGGTGCGGTGCTGCAAGCGCTTGCCGCTGCGGATGCGCGTGTGCTGTTGCACGTGCTTGGCGGGGATAATAGGACGCTTCAGCGGTTTGCTGGAGGACGTCTTGCCCTTGCACCAGCCCTGATGGAATTCAGTCGAGTGGTTGATGAGAGCGACCTTTGCGTTTGTCACGGCAATGCTGGTACCACCCTTGGCATGCTGGGCGGCGGGCGGCCCCTGCTGATCCTGCCCAAGCATCTGGAGAACCACCTGCTCGGCATCGCTGTGCAGCGCAACGGCGCCGGTCTGGTGGCAGCTCCGGACGTGGTGCCCGACGTGGGCGGCATGCTGAGGAC
The DNA here is from genome assembly GCA_021300125.1 of Betaproteobacteria bacterium. Classification (GTDB taxonomy): domain Bacteria; phylum Pseudomonadota; class Gammaproteobacteria; order Burkholderiales; family SG8-41. Next base: position 8,497 of record JAJTHX010000308.1, read on the forward strand.
CCTGCTCTCTGACCCTCGATACGGCGCAGCAGCCAAACAACTCGCGCATCGGTCATCATCTGCGGCAATTGGTACAATTATGGTGCGCGCGGCAGCCCGCATTGAGGTCCTTGCCGCGCAGCGCGGGGAACCTTCATGATCGGTCGCATCGCCGGCCGCCTGCTTGCCAAGCAGCCGCCGCAAATTATCGTCGATGTCAATGGCGTCGGCTACGAGCTTGACGTGCCGATGAGCACTCTCTATCAGCTGCCTGCCACCGGCGAGTCAGTTACCCTGTACACCCATCTCGCGGTGCGCGAGGATGCGCACCAGCTTTTCGGCTTCGCGACTGAAGCCGAGCGAGCGCTGTTCCGCCAGCTGATCAAAATCTCCGGCATCGGCGCACGCACCGCGCTGTCGGTACTCTCGGGGCTGTCGGTGGCTGAGCTGCATGAAGCGGTACGCGGTCAGGATGGCGCAAGGCTGACCAAGATTCCCGGTATCGGCAAGAAGACCGCCGAGCGCCTGCTGCTTGAATTGCGTGACCGACTGCCCGGGGGCGTGGTTACGGCGAGCCCCGGCGGGGCGCCATCCGAGTCAGGAGACATCGCCAATGCGCTCTCCGCGCTCGGCTACAACGACAAGGAAGTGCAGTGGGCCGTCACCCGGCTGCCGGCAGGCACCGCGGTCACCGACGGCATTCGCCAGGCGCTGAAGCTGCTGGCGAGGGCCTGATGCCATGATCGAAACCGACCGCCTGATTTCCGCCGCGACCGCCTCGACCCAGGAAGATGCCCTGGAGCGAGCACTACGTCCGAAGGCCCTCGACGAATACGTCGGCCAGGAAAAAGTGCG
>JAJTHX010000299.1 GCA_021300125.1 Betaproteobacteria bacterium
CGCCGACCCCGGCGACAACACCGTGATCGGCATGAATATGCGCCTGCCGATGCGTGACGCGGTGCTGATGAACGGTATCCTCGCCCACGGTCTCGACTATGACGACACCCACCCCGAAGCCATCGTACATCCCACCGCCAGCGCCTTTCCCTGCGCGCTGGGTGTCGCCGAAAAACGCGACGCCGCCGGCGCCGACCTGCTGATGGCGTACATGCTCGGCGTCGAGATCGCCACCCGCCTCGGCGTGGCCGCCAAGGGCGCGATGCACACCCAGGGCTTCCACACCACCGGCATCGCCGGCCATTTCGGCTGCGCGGTGGCCGCGGGCAAGCTGTTCAACCTCAGCCCGCAGCGCCTGCAATACGCCCAGGGCTTTGCCGGCAGCACTGCCTCGGCGATTTCCGAGCACCGCGCCGACGGCGCCTGGAACAAGCGCCTGCACCCGGCCTGGGCCGGCGTCGGCGGCATCACCGCGGCGGGGCTCGCCAGCGGCGGCTTTGTCGGCACCAAAAAAATTTACGAAGGTGCCGACGGCATCTTCCGCTCGCACACCGGCCCCCGCTTCAACGAAGTCGACATGGGCGCGATGACGCGCAGGCTCGGCAAAGAATGGCTGCTCGAAGCGGTGGCGATCAAGCCCTTCCCGATCTGCCACCTGCTGCATGCCTGCGCCGATTCCGCGCTGGCGATCCGTCGCAAGCACCACGTGAAGCCGGAAGACATCGTCAAGGTGCGCGCGCTGCTGCACCCGGAAACTTTCCACTACATCGCGGAACCGCCGGAAATGCGCCGCCGCCCGGTGTCGGACTACATGGCCAAGTTCAGCGTGCAGTTCGTGCTCGCCGCCTGCTTCGTGCGCGGCAGGTTCGGCTTCGCCGAACTGGAGACCGATGCACTGAACGATCCGGCGATCCTCGCACTCGCGCAGAAGGTGCACCACGAGGCCGACCCCGACTCCGCCTTCCCGAAATTTTTCTCCGGCGGCGTGGTGGTGACGACCAAAGACGGCCGCGAGTTCGCGCACATGGAAAAGATCAACCGCGGCGCCGGCGAGCGTGCGCTGTCGGCGGAGGACATCAGCGAAAAGTTCTACGACAACGCGACGCTGGTGATCTCCAAACCGCAGGCTACGCGCATCCACGCCGCGGTGCTGGCGATGGCCCGCCATCCTGCACGCGCCCTTGCCCGCGCGTTGGCCTTGAAAAATTAAACAATAAAAACAAAGACTTATGATCGAAGACCTGAATCACCTGCGGCAGTGGATCGGCAGGACCGAAAGTCACCATGACCTCGCCACCGCCTTCCCGGTCAACGCGCTGGCCGCGACCCTCGACCGCGACGACCCGCCGGCGAAAACCGGGGACGTCATCCCGCACAGCGCGCACTGGCTGTACTTCCTCGAGACCGCGCCCAATCGCGAACTGGGCCATGACGGCCATCCGAAGCGCGGCGGCTTCCTGCCGCCGGTAACACTGCCGCGACGCATGTGGGCCGGCGGGCGCATCGAGTTCCGCGCCCCGGTCCACATCGGTGAGGCAATCCGCCGCGATTCCGAAATCATTTCGGTGGAAGCCAAGTCCGGCAGCAGCGGCAGCCTGGCCTTCGTTACCGTTCGCCACACCATCAGCGCCAACGGCGCGACGGCTATTATCGAGGAACACGATATCGTCTACCGCGACGCCGCCAAAAAGGGCGCACAGCCACCCGCTGGCAAACCGGCGCCGCAGAGCGCGGCATGGCGGCGCGAAGTCGAGACCAATGAAGCGGTGCTTTTCCGCTACTCGGCGCTGATTTTCAACACCCACCGCATCCACTACGACCTCGACTACTGCCGCGACGAGGAAGGCTACCCGGGACTGATCGTCCACGGCCCGCTGCAGACCACGCTGCTGCTGGATCTGTGCCGCCGCATGGACACACGCCCGGTGCTGCGCCTCGACTACCGCGCAACCCACCCGATCTTCCATCAGGAAAAATTCACCGTGAACGGCCAGCCCGCGGCCGACGGCTCCTCGGTGGAATTGTGGACCGCGAACGCCGCCGGCTGCTACGCGATGCGCGGTACGGCGACGTTCTGATGCATCCAAACCATCGCTGAAACAACCGCCGAGGAACCGTAGCGGATACGCGAGGCCGCGATCAGGCTGCGCAGCAGGTTATCCGGTGATTTTTACCAGCTTGGCTCGCGGTCGGGTGTGGCCCCGATCTTGTGGATCGACAGGTCGGAACCGTTGTATTCCTCTTCCGCATCGAGACGAATACCCACGGTGGCCTTGAGCGCGCCGTAGACGATGAAGCCGCCAGCGAGTGCGATCGCGATGCCCAGGCCCGTGCCGATCAGCTGTGCCATCAGACTGACACCGCCCAGACCGCCCAGCGCTTTCGTTCCGAAGATGCCGCAGGCAATGCCGCCCCAGGCGCCGCAAATGCCGTGCAGCGGCCACACGCCCAGAACATCATCAATCTTCAGCTTGTTCTGTGTCAACGTGAACATCCACACGAACAGCGCGGCGGCGACACCACCGGTGACCAACGCCCCGGCCGGATGCATGATGTCCGAGCCCGCGCACACCGCCACCAGACCGGCGAGCGGGCCGTTGTGCACGAACCCCGGGTCGTTGCGGCCGAGGATCAGCGCGACGATGATGCCGCCGGACATCGCCATCAGCGAATTCACCGCGACCAGGCCGGAGATCTTGTCGATGGTCTGCGCCGACATCACATTGAAGCCGAACCAGCCCACGGTCAGGATCCAAGCGCCCAGCGCGAGGAAGGGAATGCTTGACGGCGGCTGCGCCATCACGCCGCCCTCCTTGGGATACCGGCCCAGCCGCGGTCCGAGCAGGAACACCGCGCCCAGCGCCAACCAGCCCCCGACGGCATGCACCACCACCGAACCGGCAAAGTCCTTGAACTTGGCACCGGTGGTGACCTCGATCCAGGCCTGCACGCCGAAGCGGTCATTCCAGGCAATGCCCTCGAACAGGGGATAGATCAGGCCGACGATGACCATGGTCGCGATCAGCTGCGGATAGAAGCGGGCACGCTCGGCGATGCCGCCCGAGATGATCGCCGGCACTGCCGCGGCAAAGGTCAGCAGGAAAAAGAACTTGGTGATGTCAAAGCCGCTCTTGTCGGCGAGCTGCTCGGCGCCGACCATGAACGACACGCCATAGGCCACGCCATAACCGATGAAAAAATAGACGATGGTGGAGACTGCGAAATCACTGAGGATCTTAACCAGCGCGTTGACCTGGTTCTTGCGCCGCACCGTACCGACCTCGAGAAACGCGAAGCCCGCATGCATGGCCAAGACCATGATCGCGCCGAGCAGGATGAACAAGGTATCGGCGCTGACTTTGACTGCTTCCATTGCATGCCCCTCCTTGGGTGAGAGCACAATTTCAAGCAAGGCTTGTTCCAAACTGCAAGCTATTGTTTTTATTGATAGTAATGATTGATGATTGGAGCAATTTGCACTTTTTTGGTGCTTAATACAATGAATTGCTCATTTGTGGTGCAATCCGGATACGACAAGATCGTTCATGGCGATATCCTTGATCCTCACGGGACAACACCGATAAATCATTGAATATTGGGTTATTCTTGCGCCATGGCTACCGTCCAACCTGCCCCC
>JAJTHX010000350.1 GCA_021300125.1 Betaproteobacteria bacterium
CGCCTGATGGGGCTGATCCTGACCGCGATTGCGGTGGAAATGCTCCTCAAGGGCATCGAAAGCTTCGTGCGCGGCCTCTGAGCGGCAGACGGCGGCGTGGACGGGCAAAACAAAGCCTTGACAAAACCGGCACTCGCCGGTGTTGATATCTCGCGTGCCGCAGCGACGGGCTGCGGCCTACAAAAAACTGCAATGGGCGTCAATCGTCCCGCAGCCCTCAACGGCATCCGCTGGCAAAACCGCGCTAAGTTATTGACGCATAGGGGCTTTTGAGACACTTTTTTGACACACTATAACTAATTGTTTTAATTGAACTTTTTAATGTCCTCCGAGGGCAATGCGACAGAACCATTATTTTTTGGGCATCACCACCCGGCAAAATCGCGGAGCCGGCGATGAACACCGCCCCGGCACGCCGGCGGGGCGCAAAAAAGCATGCACAATTTCTGTGGATAACTCTGTGAGCAAGGCCAAAAAATGCCAGTCCGGAAGGGGTGAATCGCCGAACTTAGGTGGCCTGCCCACTTTTTCAGCACTTGCAGCGGATCGCCCGAGCCGGTGCGGCTGATCACGTTTTTGCTGCTGATCCCTGTCCTGCTGCACACCGCGGGTGCAGCAGCACTGGATGTGGAACACCGTGCGGTGTGGCGCGACCTGCCGCGGCCGGCAACCGTCATGCGGGTGCTGGAAATCCGCGCCGTGCTGCTCGACGACTGGCCGGAGCCCGAAGTTGAACAGGCCCTGCGCGAAGCGGCAGACATCCTCGGCCAGTGCGGTATCCGCACCGCGCGCATCGACCTGTTCCGCGTGCAGGCGCCGCTGCCGCAACGCTGGTTCGACACACCGCGATCGCGCGAGCTGGCACGCGCGCTTGACCTGCCGCGGCCCGCCGTATTCTTCGCCGCAGGCACGCGCCAGGTGCCCGCCTTCGACGCCGAAGCCATCGGCCGCGGCAACAGCCGCAGCCGGCCCGAACTCGCAGACACGGTGTGGATCGCGCGAGGGGCTCGCGATCTCGGCATCGTCATCGCGCATGAACTCGCGCACGTGCTGATGGACAGCGGCGAGCACGACAACACGCCGGGCAACCTGATGGCTGAATCCACCGCGCCGGCCAACACCGCGCTGACGCCGGCGCAATGCGCGCGCATCATCGCAACCGGAACCCGCCACGGCCTGCTGCGGCCGGGCGTAGACTGAGCGCATGAACGGCGGCGCAACAGAAGGCGCATGGAACCCGGGGCTGCAATCGCAGATCCCGGCCGAGCTGCTGCCGCTGGCGACCATTTACCGCGCCGGCAACGTCCACACCGCGCTGCGCGAGGCGCGCGAACTCGCCGACCTGACCGGCCTGCCGATGGATGAACTGGTCGCCTTCCGCCCCGAGCGGCTGGCGGTGCATGAGCTGCTGGCGCGCGTCACCGCCGGCTTCACCGTCGAAGATGGCGCCAGGACCGAGGACCTCGGCATCAACTTCCGGCGCATGACCGAGGCCATCCTCGGCCGCCACATCCTGCCCGAATTGCCGCGCATCGTCGCGGAACACGAAGCGCTGCGCGCGCAGCTGCGTGCCGCGGTCGAGGCTGCGCTCGCGCGCGTGCTCGAGGCACCGCAGCGCCACGCGCAGCGCCCGGGCCTGCTTACGCGGCTGCTGGCAAAACCGCAGCCCGCGCCCGGCGACAGCGACTTCGAAACCGGCGACATGCGCTGTGTGCGGCAATGGAGCGATGCCGCCCGGCACCACGCCGAGCCGCTGCAGGCTGGCGCCTGCGCCGCACTCGCGCGCGTGGCCGATGCGATGCTCACCCGCCACGGCCGGCTGTGGCGCGACACCGCGCTGATCGCGAAGGTGGCCACCGATCTGGCCGCCAACGACTACGGCAGCGAAATGATCGGCCGCGCGATCGAACCGCTGATCGAGCGCGGCGCCGCTGCCGAAGGTTTCCGCCGCCTGCCGGCACAGGCGCATCCGGTGGTGATGAACACCAAGGGCGCCTCGGCTGCGGGCAAAAGCACGCTGCGGCCGCTGCAGCGCGCGCTGGCCGCGCGCATCGGCGTGAGCTGGCAGGACTTCGCACTGATCAGCCCCGACATCTTCCGCAAGTTCCTGCTCGACTACTCGACACTGGGCGGCGCCTACAAATATGCCGGCGCCTTCACCGGGCACGAACTGCAGGTGGTGGACCACAAGCTCGACCGTGTCATGGCGCGCAAGGCCGAGCGCGGCGACATGTCGCACCTGCTGATCGACCGCTTCCGCTTCGACACCTTCGCACCCGCCTCCGACGTTGCCGGCAGCAACCTGCTCACCCGCTTCGGCGAGATCGTCTACCTCTTTTTCATGGTCACGCCGCCGCACGCCACCGTCGAGCGCGCCTGGCAGCGCGGCCTCGAAGTCGGCCGCTACAAGGCGGTGGACGACCTGCTCGCGCACAACATCGAGGCCTACACCGGCATGCCCGAGGTGTTCTTCACCTGGGCGCTCGCCGCCGACAAGAAAGTGCATTACGAATTCCTCGACAACAGCGTGGCGCTGGGGGAAACCCCGCGCACCATCGCCTATGGCTGGAACGGTGAACTCAACGTGCTCGATGTCGGCGGCCTCATCAACATCGAGCGCTACCGCCGCGTCAACGTGGCCGCGCGCGAGGCCGCGGCGGTGTATCCCGGCGCCGCGGACATGGCCGCGGCGCGCAACACGCAGTTTCTCGAACAGTGTGCACGGCGCCTGCCGCGCCTGAATTTCGCCGACCGTGACAGCGGCCGCGTGTGGCTGCGCATCGCGCAGGGCCGCGTGCAGTGGCTCGATCCGGTGGCACTTGCACAGGCGTTGCATGACAGCGAAACCTGCGCCGGCATCGGCGCCATTGCGCCGCAGGTGCTCGCCAACACCGGTGCTGCGGCTGAACCCGCATGGCTGCCTCCGGAGGAGCGCATCCATACCCTCGGCGACTGGCGCACTCTGGCAACACCTCAATAAGTCATTGTTTTAATTTATTTATTTTTCTGGCGCCGTAATACCCGTTTACAAACAATTACGGTGTCCCGCCCGCCCTTTGCCTAAGCTGTCGTCGTGACCGGAGGTGATCGGTCTCAACCACAACGCCGGGCCACAAGCGCCCGGGCACAGCGGCTCCGGCCGCCGTGCACAACCGGGGAGACGACCATGCACCAACTGATGCGCGCAAGCATCGCAGCCGCAGTGCTGGCAGCCGAACCGGCCTACGCCGGCGGTGGCCACGGGTACGGCCATGGCCACTGGAAAGGCCACGGCCCGCACTGGAAGCACGAGCAGCATGTCCACCACCACTACAGCCCGCCGCGGCATGTGGTGCAGCCTGTGCACCGCTACCATCCGCCGCGCGTGGTGCATCACTACTATGCGCCGCCGTATTACGCGCCGTCCTATTACACGCCGTCCTTTTACGCGCCGGCGGCGGGCATTCACGTCGTGCTGCCCAGCGTCTACATTCCCTTCAACTGATACGTGCCGGTCGCTGCGCTTCGCGGGCCTATAATGCCGGCTCCTCCGGCAACCGCGAACGCAGCGCATGGACGGCAGCACTTCCGCAGAAATCCGGCTTCCGGCGGCTGACGGCCGCAGGGAAACCTATCGCCTTCGCGGGCCGCGCAGCTACATCACCGCCACCTCGCCGGCACAGCTGACGCGCGTGGCCTACTCGGCGGCCCATGTCGTGGCCGATCCCGGTGCGCGCATCGATCCCTGGCTCGATTGCGCGGTGGACTGGGACGCCACGCTGGCCTACCGCCGTCATGTCTGGAGTCTCGGCCTCGGCGTGGCCGAGGCCATGGACACCGCGCAGCGCGGCATGGGCATGGACTGGCCGGCCTCGCTCGAACTGATCCGCCGCTCGGTGGATGCGGCGAAGGATTTCCCCGGCGCGCTGATCGCCTCGGGCTGCGGCACCGACCAGCTCGCCCCCGAAGACGCGCGCAGCATCGACGACGTGATCCGCGCTTACGAGGAGCAGATGGCCGCCATCGAGGCCGCCGGCGGCCGGCTGATCCTGATGGCCAGCCGCGCGCTGGCGAAAGTGGCGCGCGGCCCCGGTGATTACGAAAAGGTCTATGACCGCCTGCTGCGCCAGGCGCGACAGCCGGTGATCCTGCACTGGCTGGGCGAGATGTTTGATCCTGCGCTGGCCGGTTACTGGGGCAGCAGCGATGTGCAGTCCGCGGTGAACACCGCGCTCGGCGTGATGGAGGCGAATGCCGCCAGGGTGGACGGCATCAAGATGTCACTGCTCGACAAGGACACCGAGATCGCCGTGCGCCGGCGCCTGCCCGAAGGCGTGCGCATGTACACCGGCGACGACTTCAACTACGCCGAACTGATCGCCGGCGATGAAATCGGCGACCACCCCAACCACCGCCACAGCGACGCCCTGCTCGGCATCTTCGACGCCATCGCCCCGGCCGCCAGCGCCGCGCTGCTCGCGCTGGCCCGGCACGACCGCGCACAATTCGACGCCATCCTCGCACCGACCGTGCCGCTGTCGCGCCACATCTTCCGCGCGCCGACGCGCTTCTACAAAACCGGCGTGGTGTTTATGGCCTGGCTCAACGGCCACCAACAGCACTTCACGATGGTCGGCGGCCAGCAGAGCGCGCGTTCGCTGATGCACTTCGTGGAATTGTTCAAGCTGGCCGATGCCGCCGGACTGCTGCTCAAGCCTGATCTGGCGCTGGCACGGATGAACACGCTGCTGGCGCTGCACGGCGCGACCTGAATCCGGCGAACGCCTGCATCAGGCCAGCTTCGCCGCCTTCTTGATCTGCGCCACCTTCACCATCTCCGGCGATTTCTTGTAGTGCGCATCCAGCGGGTAACAGCCCGACACCAGGCCGTGGCGCGGCGCGGTGGTGCAGTCGCTGAAGGTGCGGCACAGGCGCTTGCGCTGCAGCGGCCGCCCGGCGAGCACGTCGGCCGGCAGGTCGGGATAGGCCAGCACCATGCGGCCAAGGCCAACGCTGTCAGTCCAGCCGGCGCGCACCGCCGCCTGCGCGACGTAGGGCAGAAATTCCTGCAGGTAGGTATAGCCGCTGCCGACGAATGCGAGGTCGGGAAAGGCCTGCTTCAGCTCACGCACGACGTTCAAATGCCGCATCACCCCGATCAGCGGGTCTTCCGGCGGATGGTAGCCGTCCGAGGGCGGATACAGCGCGGGCCGCGTCAGGTGCGGGTTGTAGTACGGGCTGCCCAGCGTGATGTTGAAGAGTTTGATGCCGAGGTCGCGCGCGATGGCGATGACCGCCTTCGTTTCCGCGAGGTCGATGCGCATCGGATCGGTTTCGCTGTGACCGAAACCATAGCGGTATGGCAGCAGGCCCGAAAAATCTTCCGGGGTGCCCGGCCCCATGGCCTCCGGCGTGGTCAGCGCCGGATCGGGCCGGAACGGCACCAGATCGGCGGCGGAGAGACGCATGCCGAGCTTGAGGCCCGGGGCTTCGGCCCTGATGCCGGCCACAATCTCCCTCAGGAAACGCGTGCGGTTCTCCAGCGATCCGCCGTAGGCGTCTGTCCGCGTGTTCGTCAGCGGCGTCAGGAAGGCCGACAGGAGGTAGCC
>JAJTHX010000186.1 GCA_021300125.1 Betaproteobacteria bacterium
GACGAGCTGGAGCGCCGCGAGGGCGTCAGCGGCATCGCGGAAAAGGCGGCGCGCAAGTAGGCGTCCTACCTCCCCTCTCAATCCCCCGTGCGCGGCACGGAACACGAGGAGCAAGACCATGGGTTCATTCAGCATCTGGCACTGGTTGATCGTGCTGCTGGTGGTGGTGCTGGTGTTCGGCACCAAGAAACTGCGCAATATCGGCTCCGATCTCGGCGGCGCGGTGAAGGGCTTCAAGGAAGGCATGAAGAGCGAGGACAAGCCGGGTGAAGCCAAGACCGAGATCCCGCCCTCGGCCGGACAGACCATCGAAGGCGAAGTGCGCAAGGAAACCACGAAGTCCTGAGCCATCAGCCGTGAGGTGCCTGGAACCCTGCGCTCCGCCCCGCGCCTTACACGGCTGACTCCCCGCGTACATCCCCCATGTTCGATATCGGCTTCACCGAACTGATGGTCATCGCCGTGGTGGCGCTGGTCGTCATCGGGCCGGAACGCCTGCCCAAGGTGGCGCGCACGCTGGGACACCTCTTCGGCCGCATGCAGCGCTATGTCAATGACGTCAAGGCCGACATCAACCGCGAGATGGCGCTTGACGACCTGCGTAAGCTGCAGGCGAGCATGCAGGAGGGCGCGCAGTCGCTGGAGCAGTCGGTGAACAAGGAACTGCGCGCGGCGGAGCAGGAAATCCACCAGGTCGCCGCCGATGCCCAGGCCAATCCCGACGCCGCACCCGGAGCGCCGCCGGCCGCCGTGGCGGATGAGGGTGCCAAGCGCGGCTGAGGCCGCCGCACGCGATGAGCGAAGACACCTTCATTTCCCACCTCGTCGAGCTGCGAGACCGGCTGCTGCGTGCGCTGGCCGCCTTCGGCGTGGTGCTGCTGGTGCTGGTGCCCTTTGCCTCGGAACTCTACGACCTGATGGCGAGCCCGATGATGCGGGCGCTGCCCGAAGGCTCGAAGATGATCGCCACCGGCGTGATCACGCCCTTTCTGGTGCCGATCAAGGTGGCGATGATGCTGGCCTTCGTGGTCACGCTGCCCTATACCCTGTACCAGGCCTGGTCCTTTGTCGCGCCGGGACTCTACCAGCACGAAAAGCAGCTGGTGCTGCCGCTGGTGGTGGCAAGCACGCTGCTGTTCCTGGTCGGCATCGCGTTCTGCTATTTCTTCGTATTCAACACGGTGTTCCACTTCATCCACCAGATTGCCCCGAAGAGCATCTCGGTGGCGCCGGACATCGAGAACTACCTCAATTTCGTGCTGACCATGTTCCTTGCCTTTGGCCTCACCTTCGAGACGCCGATCGTGGTGGTGATGCTGACGCGCATGGGCATCGTCACCATCGAGCAGCTGCGCGAGGCGCGCTCCTATTTCATCGTCGGCGCCTTTGTCGTCGCCGCGGTGGTGACGCCGCCGGACGTGGTGTCGCAGCTGCTGCTGGCGATCCCGATGTGCCTGCTGTTCGAGCTGGGGCTGGTTGCGGCACGATTCGTGCCTCCGCGGCCGCGCGCGGAAGAGAGTGGTGCCGCGTCTGGCGGCACCTGACCCGAGGCTTATTCCAGCCGGGCCTGCTGTTTCTGTGGCGGGCGCTTGCCCACGGTGACGCGGACTTCGACTGTTTTGGCATCGCGCAGCAGCTGCAGTGTCGCCGCGCTGCCGGGTTTCAGCGCCGCGATCAGGTTCAGCATCGACGATGAATCCGCCACCGGCTTGCCTTCCACGCCGATCAGCACGTCGCCGGCACGGATGCCGCCGCGTTCGGCCGGCGTCCCGCGCAGCACCTCGGTGATCAGTGCGCCGCGCACCTCCCCCAGCTTGAAGGATTCAGCCATCTCGCGGGTCACGTCCTGGACACCGACGCCGATCCAGCCGCGCTGGACAGAGCCGGTTTCGATGATCTGCTCCATCACCGTTTTCACCGTGCTCACCGGGATGGCGAAGCCGATGCCGAGCGAGGTGCCGGTCTTGGAGTAGATCGCGGTGTTGATGCCGATCAGGTGGCCGCCGGCATCCACCAGCGCCCCCCCGGAATTGCCGGGGTTGATCGCCGCATCGGTCTGGATGAAGTTCTCGAAGGTGTTGATGCCGAGGTGGCTGCGCCCAAGCGCACTGACGATGCCCATGGTCACAGTCTGGCCGACCCCGAAGGGGTTGCCGATGGCCAGCACCACGTCGCCGACCTTTGAGCTGTCCGAGGAGCCAAAAGTGATCGCCGGGAGGTTGGGCAGGTCAATCTTGAGTACGGCCAGATCAGTTTCCGGATCGGTACCCACCACCTTGGCAATCGCGCGCCGAGAATCGGCGAGCGCGACCTCAATGCCATCCGCGGCTTCGACCACATGGCTGTTGGTAAGGATGTAGCCCGAGCTGCTGACGATGACACCGGAGCCGAGATTGGTGCTCGGCTGGGCAGGCATCTCACCGGGATCGCCGAAGAAATATCGGAATACCGGGTCATCGAGCAGGGGGTGGCGAGGGCGTGCCTTGACTGCTTTCGTGGTGTAGATGTTGACCACGGCGGGCATCGCCTTTTTCGCCGCATCGCTGAGGGAGCCGGCACGTGCACCGCCGGCTGCATCCGCAGGCTGGCGCGCCGTAATCACCGCCCCCGGCGAGTTGCCGTTGAGCAGGTCGGGGCGCAGCGTGGCGATCACGAACAGCACGGCGAGGCAGATCGTCGCGGTTTGACAGAACAGCAGCCAGAGCTTGCGCATGGATGTGGCGTTTAAAATGGGCGGCAGAAACATTCTCTGCCGGAAGGAACAATGTAATGGATCGCTCGGCACTCGACGCCTATCTCGGCGAATACCTGCAAGTCGATGGTTTTCAGGATTATTGCCCAAACGGTTTGCAGGTGGAAGGCCGCGCCGAAATCCGCAGCATCGTCAGCGGCGTGACCGCCTGCGCCGGGCTGATCGAGGCCGCGATTGGCGCTGGGGCGGATGCGCTGCTGGTGCATCATGGCTATTTCTGGCGCGGTGAGGATGCGCGGATCACCGGCCTGCGCCGCCGGCGCATCGGCCGCCTGATCGGGCATGACCTCAATCTGTTTGCCTACCACCTGCCGCTGGATGCGCACCCCGGTGTCGGCAACAATGCCATGCTCGGTCGCGTGCTCGGCCTTGAAATCATGGCCCGCGGTGGTGACAAGTCGCTGGTGGCGATGGCTGAGGCTCCTGCAGGGCTGACCGTGGACGGGTTTGCGGCCACCGTGGCCTCGCGCCTGGGCCGTGCGCCGCTGGTGGTGGGCGAGGGCGCCCGGCCCCTGCGCCGCATTGCCTGGTGTACCGGCGGCGCGCAGGGCTATTTCGAGCAGGCCATCGCGATGGGTGCGGACGCGTATGTGAGCGGCGAGATTTCGGAGCAGACGGTGCACGTCGCCCGCGAATCCGGCGTGGCCTACATTGCCGCCGGCCATCACGCCACCGAGCGCTATGGCGTGCAGGCGCTGGGCGAGCACCTCGCCGCCCGATTCGGCCTCGAACACCGCTTCATCGACATCGACAACCCGGTCTGAAGCGGGTTACAGGCTGTAACACCTGGGTGGCTGCCGGCAGCGCGGCTGCGGCGTATGATCCGGGCATGAGTGTTTCCGCGTTCCACGGGCCCTCGCTGCCATTGCGGCGTCACTGCGCGGCCACCCTGCTGCTGGCGGCGGCTGCGGCGATGCTGGCCGTCACCAGCACGCCGGCCGATGCCCATGGCGGCGCCCATCCGCGCGCCCGCGTCGGCATCTACGTCGGGCCGCCGGTACTTGCCGGTCCTTGGTGGTGGCACCGCCCGCCGTATTACGGCCCGGTTTACTTTCCGCCGCCGGTGGTGGTGGTGCGCGAAATCTTGCGCGAGCCGCTGGTGTTCTACGACGAGCGCGGCAATCCCTTGCCGCCGGGGCATCACCGCAGCCAGCCGGTTTTGCCTGCACCCGCGCAAGCCCCCGCCGCGGAGGCGGAGGCGCCTGTCTGGCTGTTCTGCCCGGATACGCAGGCCTATCATCCCTATGTGCAGACCTGTGCCAGTGCTTGGCAGCGCGTGATGCCACATCCGCCGCCCCCGCCCCAGCCGCCGCAGTAGCAGGGCGTCGGCACCCGCGATCTCAGTTTTTCAGGCGCACATGCTGCGCCAGCCCGGCGCAGTCCTCGTCGGTTTTCAGTCCCGCGGCACGGATGCCGTGGGCGGCCAGTTCCTCGTCGCGCTCCTGGGTGTCGCCGGTGACCCCGACAGCTCCCAGCAGGCTGCCGTCGGCATCGCGGATCAGCATGCCGCCGCCTTCCGCGAAGATGCGGTCCTGCGAGGCCTTGAACAGGAAATCCATGAACAGCGGGCGTTCCTCGGTGCGCATCCGCACCAGGCTCGATGAGCGCCCCAGCGCCAGCGCGGCGTGTGCCTTGCCCAGCGCCATTTCGAAACGCATCATGGCCGAGCCGTCCTCTTTCTTGAAGGCCTTGACCACGGCGCCGTGTTCGACAACCACCACCGAGATCGGCCGGCATTGCAGTTCGCGGGCGCGCGCCAGAACTGCATCAATGATGCGTTCGGCTTGGTTGAGCGTGATCATGGACAAGGCTTGGTTCTCCCTCAGTGAGTGCAGCGCGGATTGTATACTCCGCACCTCGACGCCCACGGAGATGCCGATGAAATCCGCGACGACCTGCAGGCTGCCGCTGCTGCTCGCCTTGCTGCTGTGCCTGCCTGTCCATGCCGCGCAGTCAACTTATCCCGAGCGGCCGATCCGTTTCCTGGTCGGCTTTGCCACAGGTGGCGCCAACGACCTGGTGGCCCGGCTTGTTGCCGGCAAGCTCAGCGCGCGCCTGGGCCAGCAGGTGATCGTTGACAATCGCGCCGGCGGCGGTGGCGTGCTCGCGCATGAACTCCTGGTGAATGCCGCGCCCGATGGCTACACCATGATCCTCGCCTCGGTCACCGGACTGGCGATGGCGCCGGGCCTGCGCGGCAAGCTGCCCTACGATCCGTTGCGTGATTTCACGCCGGTGGCGCAGGTGGTGGATGCGGCCACGCTGTTCTCGGCCCATCCCTCGAGCGCCTCGCGCACGCTGCAGGAGTTTGTCACCCGGGCCAAAAAGGAACCGGGCAAGTTGCTGGTCGGCAATCCCGGCACCGGCAGCGTCGGCCACCTGGCCTTCGAGCGTTTCGCCAGCGCTGCCGGCCTGCGCGTGGTCAACGTGCCGTACAAGAGCGGCGGACTGGCTGCAACCGCCGCGATTTCCGGAGAAGTCGAGCACCTGGCTGGAATCATTTCCTCGGGCGCGCCGCATGTTCGCGCCGGCAAGCTGCGCGGCCTCGGCGTGACCAGCGCGCGCCGCTCCCAGGTGCTGCCTGAAGTGGCCACCGTCGCTGAGCAGGGTTATTCCGGTTTCGAGGCCAGCGGCTGGCTGGGCATCGCGTTGCCGGCGAAGACGCCGGCCCCCATCGTCCAGCGCCTGTACCGCGAAACCCAGACGGTCATGGCGCTGCCCGATACCAAGGTCTTCCTGGACAAGGCCGGCCTTGATCTGGTCATGAAAAATCCTGAGGAATTCGGGGCTTACATCAAGGCCGAGCTGTCGCGATGGACCCGCCTGATCCAGGAGGCGGGGATCAAGGCGGACTGACCAAGTATCCTCATAACTAATTGTTTTTAAACATTATTTTTACAAGCAGCTTAACTTTTGCGGTGCTCCGCGTGTAAAATGGAGTCTTTTACCGCATCCCCCCCTCATTCCGAACGTCAGTGAAGGAAATTCCAAGCATGTCCGAGCAAGATACCGATCAGGGCAAGCGGCAGTTTCTGGTTGCTGCGACCACGGTCGCCGGCGGCGTTGCAGCCGGCGCGGTGGCCGTGCCGTTCGCGGCCAGCATGTTGCCGTCCGAACGCTCAAAAGCAGCCGGTGCGCCGGTTGAAGTTGATGTGTCCATGCTGGCGCCGGGCGAGCGCGTCACCGTCGAGTGGCGCGGCAAGCCGGTGTGGATCGTCCGCCGCACCAAGGAGATGCTGGAAACGATCAAGGCCAACGAAGGCAACGTCGCCGATCCGCTGTCGAAAAAACCGATGCAGCCGGCCTATGCCGCCAACGAAACGCGCGCGATCAAGGACGAATACCTGGTGGTCGTCGGCATCTGCACCCACCTCGGCTGCTCGCCGGTGGGCAAGTTTGCCAAGCAGGCCGAGGCCTTCGACCCGAACTGGCAGGGCGGCTTCTACTGCCCCTGCCACGGTTCGCTGTTCGACCTGGCCGGCCGCGTCTACAAGAATCGTCCCGCGCCTGACAATCTGGTGGTGCCGCCGCACAAATACCTGTCGGACACGCGCATCCTGATCGGCGAAGACACCAAGGGAGCCTGAAAAGAACATGGCTGCTACACCCAAAGAACCCGTGCAGTTCCGCGGCGCCGGCCCGCTCAATGCCCCGATCAGCGGCGCGCTCACCTGGGTTGACCAGCGTTTCCCGCTGATGTCGCTTTGGCGGGAGCACCTCGCCGAATATTACGCGCCGAAGAACTTCAACTTTTTCTATTTCTTCGGCTCGCTGGCGCTGCTGGTGCTGGTGATCCAGATCGTCACCGGCATTTTCCTGGTGATGCACTACAAACCCTCGGCGGCCGAAGCCTTCGCTTCTGTCGAATACATCATGCGTGATGTACCCGGGGGCTGGTTCATCCGCTACATGCACTCCACCGGCGCCTCGGCGTTCTTCATCGTCGTCTATCTGCACATGTTCCGCGGCCTGATGTACGGCTCTTACCGCCA
>JAJTHX010000364.1 GCA_021300125.1 Betaproteobacteria bacterium
CACCCCTTCAGCAATTCCTCCTTTGTTTCCCGCAGCGAGGCCGCGCATCTGCTGCGCATTACCGAACAGCAGCGCGAGATCAGCGTGTTCTCGCTGCCCGCTGACCGTTTCCTGCCGCAGGTCAAGCTTGACCCCGAGGCGGTGCGTAAGTACTACGACAGCCGTCCGGACGAGTTCCGCATCCCTGAGCAGGTGCGCATCGAGTTCGTCGTGCTTGCCGCTGAAACCCTGCGCTCACAGATGCAGCCGGCCGCCGCAGACGTGCGCCGCGTCTACGACGAGAACATGAAGCGCTACGAGGTCAAGGAATCGCGGCAGGCTGCCCATATCCTGATCGCGGCCGAAGGCGGCGCCGAGGCCAGGAAAAAGGCACGCGCCAAGGCCGAGGAAATCCTCGCCCAGGCAAGGAAGAATCCGAAGGATTTTGCCGCACTGGCCAAGCAGCACTCCCAGGATCCGGGCTCGGCGGCCAACGGCGGCGATCTCGGATCTTTCGAGCGCGGCAACATGGTCAAGGCCTTCGATGACGCGGTGTTCTCGATGAAGCCCGGCGAGATCGCCGGGCCGGTGGAAACCGAATTCGGCTTCCACATCATCCGCCTGACCAGCGTGCGCGGCGGCAAGGCCAAGTCGTTCGAGGAGGCGCGTGCCGAGATCGAGGCCGAGCTCAAAAAGCAGATGGCCGTGCGCCGTTTTGCTGAGCTCTCCGAGGGCTTCAGCAACACCCTGTTCGAGCAGTCGGACAGCCTCAAGGCCGCTGCCGAACTGATCAAGGCGGTGCCGCAGAAGAGCGGCTGGATTTCGCGCAACAGCGCCGATAATCCGCTGGTCTCCAACCCGAAGCTGCTGCAGGCGATTTTTTCGGATGACGTGCTCAACAACAAGCGCAACACCGAAGCCATCGAGGTCGCGCCTGGCGTGCTGGTCGGCGCGCGCGTTGCGGAGCACAAGCCGAGCGCGCTGCAGCCTTTCGAGCAGATCAGCGCGGCGCTGTCCAAGAAGCTGACGCTGCAGCAGGCGAGCCAGCTCGCCGCCCAGGAGGGGCGTGCCAAGCTTGCCGCCCTGCGCGAGGGCAAGGATGCGCAGATTGCGTGGAGTGCGCCGCAGATGGTCAGCCGCGGCGACCCGCGTAACATCCCGATCGAGGCCATGCGCCAGGCATTCAAGACCGATGCCAGCAAGCTGCCCGCCTACGCCGGCGTCGAGGGGCCTGCGGGCGGCTATTTCCTGGTGCGTGTGAGCAAGATGCAGGAGCCCGGCGAAATTGCCAGGGACAAGCAGAACGCGATCGGTCAGACCCTGCGCCAGGTGTCAGCGCAGTCCGAGGCTTCGGCCTATGTTGCCAGCCTGCGCAAGAAAGCCGACGTCAAGATCCGCAAGGAAGAGGTCGAGCGCAAGCAATAAGAGCCGACGTTCCCGGATAGCCACAAAAAAAGCGCAGCCCTGACTGTGCTTTTTTTTGGCAAGACGGCAGCTAGCGGCCGATACCCCCGACAGTGGTGTTGAAGCCGCTGTCGACATAGGTGATCTCGCCGGTGATGCCGGCGGCGAGGTCGGAGAGCAGGAAGGCGGCTGTGTTGCCGACGTCCTCGATCGTGACGTTGCGCCGCAGCGGGGCGAATTCCTCGACGAATTTGAGGATCTTGCCGAAATCCCCGATACCCGCCGCGGCCAGGGTCTTGATCGGTCCCGCGGAGATGCCGTTGACGCGGATGCCCTGGGGGCCAAGATTGGACGCGAGATAGCGCACGCCGGCTTCAAGGCTGGCCTTGGCCAGGCCCATCACGTTGTAGTTGGGCACCGTGCGCACGGCGCCCAGGTAGGACAGGGTGACAATGGCCCCTGGGCGGCCTGCCATCAGCGGCGCAGCGCCCCTGGCCAGCGCGGCGAGGCTGTAGCTGCTGATGTCATGCGCGGTCCTGAAGGCCTCACGCGTGAGGCCGTCGAGGAGTTCCCCTTTCAGAGCCTCGCGCGGGGCAAAGGCAATGGAGTGCACCAGGCCGTCGAGTCCGCCCCAGCGCGATTTCAGTTCCGCGAACAGGGCGTCGATCTGCGCATCCTGGGCCACGTCGCAGGGCAGCACCGGCACATCGCCGAATTCGGCGGCGAGCTTGGTCACGCGTTCCCTGATGTCCTCGCCCTGGTAGGTAAAGGCGAGCTCGGCGCCTTCGCGGCGCGCGGCACGGGAAATGCCGTAGGCGATGGACCGGTTGGAGAGCAGGCCGGTGATGAGGATCTTTTTGCCTTGAAGGAACGCCATGTCGAATCCTTGTCTCGGGAAATCGCCAGCGCTGGCGCTGGCGGGCAGCGATTATAA
Organism: Betaproteobacteria bacterium; assembly: GCA_021300125.1. GTDB lineage: Bacteria > Pseudomonadota > Gammaproteobacteria > Burkholderiales > SG8-41. Next base: position 2,318 of record JAJTHX010000364.1, read on the forward strand.
CCAGAAGCCCGGGTATCCGACGCCCGCCGGGAATCGGCTACACTGGCTTCGATGAAGCCGTCGCGCCCCGGCCTGTGGTTCCGCACCGCGCTGCTGCTCGCCCTGCTTGCGGGCTGCGACGGCGGGCCCTTGAACAATCCCTATCCCGAACGCGACGCGCGATCCAATACGCTGTATTCCTCTTTTGCCGAGAGGCCCAAGCATCTCGATCCGGTTCAGGCCTATGCCTCGAACGAGTATGCCTTCATCGCCAACATCTACCAGCCGCCACTGCAGTACCACTACCTGAAGCGCCCTTACGAACTGATCCCCTTTGGCGCCGAAACCCTGCCGCAGCGTATCTACCTCGATGCCTCGGGCCGGCCGCTGCCCGACAACGCGTCCGCGGACAAGGTGGCCTACAGCGAATACGTGATCCGCATCCGCCGCGGCATTCTCTACCAGCCCCATCCCGCCTTCGCGCGTGATGCCTCGGGCCGGCCGCTCTACCATGCCTTGACCGCTGCGCAGCTGCGCGGCATCGACACGCTGGCGGATTTCCGCGAGACCGGCACCCGCGAGCTGGTCGCCGCCGACTATGTGCACCAGATCAAGCGTCTGGCACACCCGCGCCTGCACTCGCCGATCCTGCAGCTGATGGGTGAATACATCGTCGGTTTGCGCGAGCTTGCCTCAGCGCTGTCCGGGCAGGCCAAGGGGCAGCCGGAGCGCGCCTTCATTGACCTTGAAGCGCAGCAGCTCTCCGGTGTGCGGGTGATCGACAGCCATACCTATGCGGTGCGGGTGAAGGGCAAGTATCCGCAGTTCCTGTACTGGCTGGCGATGCCCTTTTTCTCGCCGGTGCCGCCTGAGGCTGACCGCTTTTACGGCCAGCCGGGGCTGGCGCAGAAAAACATCACCCTCGACTGGTATCCCGTCGGCACCGGACCATACATGCTGACGGTGAACAACCCGAACCGTCAGATGGTGCTCGAGCGCAACCCCCATTACGGTGGCGAGACCTATCCCGCTGAAGGGGAACCGGGCGATGCCGCGCGCGGCCTGCTCGCGGACGCGGGCAAGGCGCTGCCGATGATCGACCGCGTGGTGTTCAGCCTGGAGAAGGAGCAGATCCCGTACTGGAACAAGTTCCTGCAGGGATACTACGATGCCTCCGGCATCGCCTCCGACACCTTCGACCAGGCGGTCCAGTTCGCGGGGCAGGGCGAGATCACGCTGACCGAGGACATGGAAAAGCGCGGCATCCGGCTGCAAACCTCGCTCGCGACCACCGTGTTCTACCTCGGCTTCAACATGCTCGACCCTGTGGTCGGCGATACCGGCGGCGAGCGTGCGCGCAAGCTGCGGCTGGCGGTGTCGATTGCCGTGGACCAGGAGGAGTTCATCTCCATTTTCCGCAACGGCCGCGGCCTGGCCTCGCATGGCCCGATACCGCCGGGCATCTTCGGTTACCGCGAGCCCGACGCCGAAGGCATCAATCGCCATGTCTATGACTGGCGCGACGGGGCGCCGCAGCGCAAGGGCATTGCCGAGGCACGCAGGCTGCTCGCCGAGGCCGGCTATCCCAACGGACGCGATGCCAGGACCGGCCAGCCGCTGCTGCTGCACCTGGACACCACCTCCAGCGGCGCCGACAGCAAGGCCCGCCTGGACTGGTATATCGCGCAGTTCGCCAAGCTGGGCATCCAGTTGGTGATCCGCGCCACCGACTTCAACCGCCTGCAGGACAAGCTGCGGCGTGGCACCGCGCAGCTCTATTTCCTGGGCTGGAACGCCGATTATCCCGACCCTGAGAACTTCCTCTTCCTGTTCAACGGCGCACAGGCCAGGGCGAAAACCCAGGGCGAGAATGCGTCGAATTATTCCAATCCCGAATACGACCGGCTGTTCGAGCGGGTCAAGCACATGGCCAACGGCCCCGAGCGCCAGGCCCTCATCGACCAGATGGTCGCACTGCTGCGCCATGATGCGCCCTGGGTCTGGAGTTTTTTCCCGAAGGACTATTC
>JAJTHX010000097.1 GCA_021300125.1 Betaproteobacteria bacterium
CGGGGCCGAACCAGCTCAAGTCCTTCCTGCGTTGCGGCATGGGTCCCTGCCAGGGGCGGTTGTGCGGGCTCACCGCGGTCGAACTGATCGCCGCTACCCGCGGCCAGTCGCCAGCCGAAGTCGGCTATTACCGCATCCGTTCCCCGATCAAGCCCGTCACCCTGGGTGACATGGCGGCGCTGGATGTGCCCACCCGTCTGGATGCCATCAATACCTGAAAGCGAGCAGACCCATGGCTGTCTACCGTCCCACCATCACCGGCGAGCGCTACATGATTTCAGCTGGCCATTATTCCGCAACCCATGCCGGCTTCAAAATCCTTGAGGCGGGCGGCAACGCCATTGATGCCGGCGTTGCGGCGGGCATCGCGCTGGGCATCCTGCAGACCGACCGCGTCAATTTCGCCGGCGTGGCGCCGATCATGATCTGGCTGGCCGACAAACAGCAGGTGGTCAACATTGACGGCCTCGGCACCTGGCCCAGGGCGGCCTCGCTGGACTATTTCCACAAGCATCACGACGGCAAGATGCCGCCTGGCCTGCTGCGCGCGGTGATGCCGGCGGCGCCTGCGGCCTGGATTGCCGCGCTCGAGCAACACGGCACGATGAGCTTCGGTGAGGTTGCGGCGGAGGCGACCCGGCTGGCGCGCGACGGTTTCGCCATGCATGAATTCATGGCCGACTACATCAAGGACAACGAAGAGAGCTACCGCCGCTGGCCGTCGAGCATGGCGGTGTTCCTGCCCAAGGGCAGGCCACCTGCTATCGGCGAGCGCTTCGTGCAGTCGGAGCTGGCGGCCATCCTGCAATACATGATCGACGAGGAGGCCGCGCACAAGGGCAAGGGCCGGGTGGCGGGCCTGCGCGCCGCACGTGATGCCTTTTACAAGGGCGACATCGCGCAGAAGATCGCCAAATATCACCGCGAGAATGAAGGCTGGGTCACCGCCGAGGACCTCGCGGCGTACGAGGTCAGCTTCGAAACGCCGGTGCGGACGCGCTTTCACGGCGTTGATGTTTATGCCTGCGGCCCCTGGTCGCAGGGCCCCGTGCTGCCGCAGACGCTGAACCTGCTCTCGGGTTTCGACCTGAAGGCGATGGGCCACAATTCGCCGCAGTATGTGCACACGATCGTCGAGGCGCTGAAGCTGTCCTTTGCTGACCGCCACCGCTATTACGGCGACCCTAAATTCGTCAAGGTGCCGATCGACATCCTGCTCTCGCCGGCCTATGCCGATCAACGGCGCCAGTTGATCGGCGCAAGCGCCGCGCCGGGCATGCCGGAGGCGGGCGATGTCGCGGGCTTCGCCAGGCTGCACAATCTGCCGCCGCCGACGCCGGGCGAACCCAACCCGCCGCCCGATACCTCGTATGTCTGCGTGGTCGATGCGCAGGGCAACGCCTTTTCCGCCACACCCAGCGATGGTTCCAGCGCGATGCCGGTGATTCCCGGCACCGGCCTGTGCCCATCCTCGCGAGGCTCGCAGTCCTGGACCGATCCGAACATGCCGGCGGTGATGGCGCCGGGAAAACGGCCGCGGCTGACGCCCAATCCGGCGCTGGCTCTCAAGGACGGCAAACTGCTGATGCCTTTCGGTTCGCCCGGCAATGACATCCAGCCGCAGGCGATGACCCAGGTCTTCCTCAACATCGTCGTCTTCGGCATGGAGCCGCAGGCTGCGGTGGAGGCGCCGCGTTTTGCCACCTACAGTTTTCCCAGTTCTTCCGAGCCGCATGCCTACCATCCGGCGCGGGTCAATCTTGAATCGCGCTTCGACAGCAAGACCCTGGATCAACTGGCCAAGCTCGGCCACAAGGTCGCGCCCTGGCGCGAGATCGAGTGGCGTGCTGGTGCGGTGTGCGCGGTGCGCGTCAACCGCGACAATGGCCTGCTCGAAGGCGCGGCCGACCCGCGGCGGCCTTGTTATGCGATGGGGATTTGAGTGCGCACTTCATATTTTTACAAGTCATTGATTTAATTAAATAATTATTTAGAGCGGCGATGAGCCGCCCAGAACCGGAAGCCATCATGTCATTCCCTCGTTTCGCGAACGTGCACCACGCCTGGATCATTCTTGCCGCCGCTTGCGTGCTGGGTGTCGTCAGCCGCGCCGATTCGGCATCGTTTGCCGTGCTGGTCGATCCGCTGGTCGAGAAATTCGACTGGAAACGCGGCGACATCGGCTTCGCGTATTCACTGGCTTTTCTGTGCAGCATGCCGGCGATGCTAATCTTCGGCTGGCTGGGTGACCGCTACAGCGCGCGCACACTGATGCTGGGCTCCTCGCTGATGATTTCAGCAGGCACCGTCATGCTGGGCATGATCGAGGAGTTGTGGCATCTGCACCTGATCTACGGCGTCTTTGTCGGTGCGCTCGGCAATGCCGCCTTTGTCGTGCTGCTGCCCGTGATCATCACCCGCTGGTTCAACCAGAAGATGGGACTTGCGCTGGGCATCTACTGGGCCGGGCTGGGCATGGGCCCGGTGGTGTTTGCGCTGCTCTTCCGCTGGATGATCGAGACCCGCGGCTGGGAATCGGCGTTTCTCGTGATCGGCATCGCTTTCGGCGTAGTGCTGATGTTCTTTTCCTGGTTCATCCGCAACAGCCCGGGCGAGGTGGGGCTGAAGCCTTACGGGGCGGATGAAACGGCGAAGGGGAAGGCGTCCCCGGGGCCCGGGGTCAGCATGAAATCGGTGCTGTCCAGCCGGCCGGTGTGGCTGCTGATGGGTTGCCATCACCTCGGCTGCGCCGGCCATGCGGTGATCCTCGCGCATGGCGTGTCAATGGCGACCCATCACGGCATTCCCGGACTGCAGGCGGCAGGGGTGCTGAGCACCATCGCCGGGGTGTCCATCTTCAGCCGCTTTGCCTTTTCGCTGCTGACCGAGCGATTCGGCGGTCGCGCCGTGCTCAGTTATGCCATCTTCGGCCAGAGTCTGTCGATCCTGATGCTGCTGCTCGCGACCGAGGCCTGGCATTTCTATGTCTTCGCCGTCATCTTCGGCATCTGTTATGGCGGCGAGATGGTCGGTTTCCCGATCATCAACCGCCACATGTTCGGCCCGAAAGCGCCGCTGAGTTCCATTTTCTCGTTCCAGATGATCGGCGGCACCACCGGCATGGCGCTTGGCGGCTGGCTCGGCGGTGCGCTGTTCGATCATGCCGGCGACTACACGGCAGCCATCCTCGTGGCATCCGGCATCGGATTCCTCGCGGTGCCTCTGGCACTTTGGCTGCCGCGGCACCGGCGCGAGGCCGCGACGGTCTGAAGCCCGTGAAGCCGGGCATCCCATTTCCGCGTTTGAATGTCCGATCCTGAGGCGCACATGAAAGTCTCCATCCTTGACGATTACTTCGACACCATCCGCACGCTGGACTGTTTCGCCAAGCTGAAAGGGCATGAAGTCCGGATCTGGAACGACCACGTGCAGGACACCGATGTGCTCGCCGAGCGTTTGCGCGATACCGAAGCACTGGTGCTGATCCGGGAGCGCACCCAGATCCGCACGCCGCTGCTGGAGCGACTGCCGAAACTGCGCCTGATCAGCCAGCGCAGCGTGTTTCCGCACATTGATGCCGGGACCTGCACCCGGCTGGGCGTGATCATTTCCTCCAGCCAGCATCCGGAAAAGCCGTCCTTTGCCACGGCCGAGCTGACCTGGGCGCTGGTGCTGGCCGCGATGCGCAAGCTGCCGCAGCAGGTGGCCTCGCTGAAGGCAGGGCAATGGCAGTGCGGCGTTGGCCGCACGCTGCGCGGCAAGACCCTGGGCATCTATGGCTATGGCCGCATTGGGGCCGTGGTGGCCAGCTATGGCAAGGCCTTCGGCATGAATGTCCTGGCCTGGGGGCGCGAGAAATCCGCCGAACGCGCGCTGCGCGACGGCATTGAGGTTGCGGCGGGCAAGGCCGATTTCCTGTCCCGTTGCGATGTGATTTCGCTGCACATGCGGCTCAATGACGGTACGCGCGGCATCGTCACCGCCGCCGATCTCGCGCAGATGAAGCCGACCGCGGTGCTGGTCAACACCAGCCGTGCCCAGCTGATTGAAGCCGGTGCGCTGGTGACGGCGCTGCGTGCCGGCCGGCCGGGCATGGCCGCGCTCGATGTATTCGAGAGCGAACCGCTGCGCGATCCCGGCCATCCGCTGCTGGGCATGGACAACGTGGTGTGCACGCCGCACATCGGCTACGTCACCGTGGAAGGGCTGGAAACCCAGTTCGTCGACATCTTCGACCAGATCAATGCCTACGCCGCGGGCACGCCGATCCATGTCGTCAATCCGCAGGTGATGGATTCGCCGCAGCTGCGGCGCTGAGGGGCTCCGCGCTCAACCCGACAGCAGCCCGACCAGGGCCGCCGTGCTGGGCCGGGTTTCGAGCGTTTTCAGCATCGCTATTGCCTCGCTCGCGCGGTCACCGGGGGTGCCGGCCTGGTCCGCGCAGTCGCGGAATTTCTGCTCAAGGTCGTCCCAGCCCAGCTCCCGGGACGGATGGCCGGGCGGCCGCTCGACGCGCAGCGTGTCGCGCAAGCCGTTGCGCAGTTCGATGTCCACCTCCACAAAGCCGCGGCTGCCCGAGCTGCGGGTGTCGAACAGCGGATCGTCGCCGCGGCAGGCCGGATCCTCGAAAGCGCGCACCTTCGCCAGCACCGGTCCGATGGCGGGGCGGCGCACCGCCTCGTCGCTGAAGCTCCACAGGCAGTAGCGGCCATCGAGAATACCCGCGGCCAGCGAATACTGCAGGCTGAATTTGGCTTCGAGCCCGGTTTGCGGCCGCTCAAAGGTCAGCACCTGCATGCCGCCGGGCGGCATGCGGCAGGTGGCGCTGACCACATCCTCCGCACTGAAGCCATGCCGCTCACGCAGCCGCAGGATGCCGTCCATGCCGCGGTGCGAGGCGTAACAGCAGGGAAATTTCTTCAGCGCGATGCCGGGTTCGCTGATGACCCAGGGCCGGCCCAGCCCGGCCACCATCGTCGCCGGGTCCGAAGCCTCGACGCCATAGGCGGCGAAGAATCCCGATTTCGCCTCGAGGATGTCGGGCGCCGCGCCGAAGCCGCCAAGGGCGAGCCGCACCGCGGTGAGCGCACAGCGCGCGGCCCAGCCGGTGTGCAGCGGCTTGGTCATGGTGCCGAAGTTGCGGCGCAGGCCGCTGGCCATCGAGCCGGCAATGCCGAAGGCGGTGCAGATGGTGTCCGGTTGCAGCTTCCAGGCCTTGGCCAGCGCGGCGACACCGCAGAAAATGCCCAGCGTGCCGGTGCCGTGGAATCCGCGGTGGTAATGGCCGGTGGTGATGCCGAGGCCGATCTTGCCGCCGGCCTCGACTCCGATGACATGGGCCTCGATCAGTGCCATGCCATCCAGCGGATGGCGTTCGAGGTCGGCGATCAGCGCCGCGACAATCACCGCGCTGGGGTGGGCCGGCATCATTGACAGCACATCGTCGAAATCGAGGGCGTGGCCGAAGCTGCCGTTGATCATGGCCGCCGTTTCGGCGCCGCAGTGTTCGCTGCGCCCGATCAGCGGGCTGCGGCCGCTGTCGCCGCTCTCGCGCAGGTAGGCGAGCAGGGGGTCCGTGAGCTCGCTGCGCGCGCCGGAAAGGATCGCGGCGAAGGTGTCAGCGATCACCTTTTTCGATTTTTCTACGGCATCGGCGGGAAAATCGGCGGCGGTGCTGCGGTGGATGAAGCGGGCGAGGGCTGCGGTGGCGTCGGTCATGCGGGTGTGGGCTGGCGGCGGTGGGTGAACAGGATTCAGGCCGGCACGTAGACCATGCCGTCGAGGATGCGGCGCGCGGTGCGCGAATAGGCGGCTTCGAGGATTTCGCCATCGGCGGCAAGGCGGACCCGCACCGGGAACACCCCCGTCGGATGGCCGATGCGCACCACGTCGTCTGCAAAACGGTGCGCGACCTGGTGCACCACCGTGCCCGGCAGCAAGGCTGCAACGGCGGTGCACACGGCGCCAGTGGCGGCAAAAGCCTTGTGCAGCCGTGGCGGCGGACCGCCGACGCGGCGCGCAACGAAACTGATTCCGGCGGCGGGTACGGTCTCACCGGTCATGTAATTCGTGTAGTCGCGGGGTGCTGCCACCGAAACCGGATGCGGCAGGCGGGATTCCGGAGACAGCCCGACGAGTCGCGCGGCGGCGTTGCGTACGGCCCAGAAGCGGTCGAGGATCTCCGGCGTGAACTGCCCGGGCGATTCGCTGCCGTCGATGCCGAGATCGGCGGCATGGAAAAACACCGTGGCCTTGGCGACATCGACAATCGACACCGCAATGGTTTTGCCCAGTTCCGGCACCGCCAGTTCATCGAGCACACGGCCGCTGGGCAGCAGCTTGCCGGTGCTCGCGCCGCGGGTGCGGGCGAAATCGAGCTGGATCTCGGCGCTGGTGCCTGGCACGCCGGCAATGGCGCAGTCGCCGTCAATCGCCACGCGCCCGCCGGCGACAGGCACCCGGGACACCAGCACCTGCCGGGTGTTGGTGTTGTAGATGCGCACCGTGGTCAGCGGCTCCTGCGCCGGGATCAGCCCGTTCTGGATCGCGTAGACGCCGACGGCGGCCGACAGGTTGCCGCAGTTCGCGGAATAGGAGACATAGGGCAGGTCGATGCCGACCTGACCGAAGGTGTAGTCGATATCGGCGTCGCCCCGGCTGCTTTTGGCGATGATCACGATCTTGCTGGTGAGCGTGTCGGCGCCGCCGAGGC
>JAJTHX010000293.1 GCA_021300125.1 Betaproteobacteria bacterium
GGCGGTTGCGGCGCTGGCGGTGCTGCAGGCGCAGTGGGGCGATTTCTGAGACGATCTTCAGCGGGCTTTTGTCGCGCTCCAGCCCGCACCGACCATGGTGTCGCCGTTGACCTTGCCCCGGTAGGTTTGATTGCCGGCTTTGAAGGTGATGTCCTCTCCCCGCAGGCGGCCGTTGGAAATCTTCGCGGTGCTGCCGTTTCGCGTGTAGCTGCCGCTGATCATCTGGAATTTCTGCTCCAGTTGCAGATCGCCGCCCTGCATCCGCCAGTGTCCCTCGGCCCGAGCGGGCACGATGTAGAGCAACCATGTGCACCAACTGCCGCAATCGCCCTCGACGCGGCCGGTTTCATCGGGCTCCCAGCCGGTTGCAGAGAAATGATTGGCAACGATGCGCGAGCCGGGCTTTAGCGCGAGGAACTTGTCGACCAGTTTGTCCAGGTTTGCCGGCAGCAGGAACAAGGCCAGCACGCTGGCTTTGGATATATCCGCCAGGTACATGTCGCCCTGCACGAACTGGGCTTTGTCGGCGACGCCGGCTTTCTCAGCGAGGCGGCGCGAGTATTCGACCATGTCGGCGTTGTACTCGACACCCAGCGCATTGGCGCCGCGCCTGGCGGCGGCGATGATGTTGCGGCCGTCACCGGAGCCCAGGTCCATGACGAAATCCTGCGGCGTTACTTTCGCCACATCGAGCATTTTTTCGACCAGCACCGCCGGCGTCGGCACCCACACCACATCGCGGCCCGCCTGGCCGGATTGCGGCTCGAATGGTTTTTCGGCTGGCGCGGGCAGCTCGGTGGCCCATGCCGCGCCCATCATCAACATCAGGCAACAACCCCAAAACAACGACCTCATTCCGTGCATGTTCGCGCCGCTCCCCTTTGACGGAAAAAATAAACGGGGGCAGACTGGGCTGCCCCTGATTCTCCCGATACCCCGGTTCTCCCGACACCTTTTCCCGACTCCCTTTTGTGAAGTCACAATACGCTTGGAGGTGTTCGGTATGCAAGAACACCAAGGCAGTCAATCCGGCACATCGACACCGAAAAAGCCGGGGCAGGTTCTTCGTTTTTTTAAGCCGCCACGGCCCATGCAGTCATGACCCACCCGCGACGCTTGATGCCCGCCTTGTCTCCCGGCAAGCGGGGTGAGCACGCTGTCATTGGAGTTTGACGCGTCCAGGATCAAGGTGTTGTGAAAACCCGCTGGCATGGTGCCCCGGACCCGAGGGCACGCAGAACGGGCCGTGAGTACCTGTGGCTTTGGCTTTTCCTCGGCGGGGAAAGCATATATCATTGATTTGATTATGAAATATTCCGAATGTGTGCTGGCCCCAGTATAAAAAATGGCAAACAAGATTTCCAATCCGCTGCGCAGCGAAATGCCGAACGAAGTTTCGGCTGAGAGCGAAGGCGAAAAACGCCGCGGCAGCCGTCCGCGGCTGTCGGCGCAGGATCGTTTCATCGACTGGTTCCAGTCGGTGGCGCCGTATATCCATGCCTTTCGCGGCAAGGTGTTTGTCATCGGCTTCGGCGGCGAGGTGGTGGATGACGGACGTTTTTTCCACCTGACGCACGACTTGAACCTGCTCGCCGCGCTGGGCGTGAAGCTGGTGCTGGTGCACGGCTCTCGGCCGCAGATCGAGGCCAAGCTGAAGGCGCAGAAAATCCGCAGCCGCTTCGCCGGCAAGCTGCGCATCACCGATGGTCCCGCGCTGGAGGCGGCGATGGAGGTCACCGGCAAGCTGCGCGTTCAGATCGAGGCGCTGCTGTCGATGGGCCTGCCCAATTCGCCGATGGCCGGCGCGCACATCCGCGTCGCCGGCGGCAACTTCGTCACCGCCAAGCCGATCGGCGTGGTCGATGGCACCGACCTCATGCACACCGGCGAGGTGCGCAAGATCGATGCCGTCGCCATCGAGCGGCGTCTCAAGGATGACGAACTGGTGGTGCTGCCGCCGCTGGGTTATTCGCCGACCGGTGAAGTGTTCAACCTGGCGATGCCCGATGTCGCCGCCGCGACCGCGGTGGCGCTGAAGGCCGACAAGCTGATTTTCATGATGGACGCGCCCGGCGTGCAGGGCCGCCGCGGCGAGCTGCTGCGTGAGCTGACGGTGCGCGAGGCGGGCAACCTGCTCGCACGAGGACGCGTGCCGCAGTCGGAGGAGGTCGAGGCCTATCTGCCGGCGGCGGTGCGCGCCTGCGAGCAGGGGGTCGGCCGCACCCATTTGATTTCCGGGCACTTGGACGACAGCCTGCTGCTGGAGCTGTTCACCCATAAGGGGGTGGGCACACTGGTCACGCCCGACCCGCTGGAAACCCTGCGCCATGCGCGCATCGAGGACATTGGCGGCATCCTCGCCCTGCTCGAGCCGCTGGAGGCCGAGGGCATCCTGGTCAAGCGCAACCGCGACCTGCTGGAAATGGAGATCGACCGTTTCTGGGTACTGGAGCACGACCGCGTCATCATCGGCTGCGCCGCGCTCTATCCTTTTGCCGACGAGCGCTCGGGCGAACTGGCCGCACTGGCGGTGCATCCGGATTTTCGCGGCCGTGGCGCCGGTGAACGCCTGGTCGAGGCGATCGAGAAGCGGGCCCGCGGCGCTCGCCTGCGCCAACTGTTCGTGCTGACCACGCGCGCCGAGCACTGGTTCGTCGAGCGCGGATTCACCGAAACCGGGGTGGCCGCGCTGCCACAGCGCAAAAAGGAGCTCTACAACTACCAGCGCCGTTCGGTGGTGCTGACGAAGCGCCTGTAGGGGTGCAGCCGGCCGTTTTTCCAGATGGTTTCTGACATATCGCAACAAATCCGCAACATTCCCGTCTTACTGTGGAGGTATGCATGGCACGCCAGGTCCAATGCGTGAAACTCAAGCGCGAAGCCGAAGGTCTCGATTTCCCGCCCTACCCGGGTCCGCTCGGCAAGCGCGTATTCGACAATGTGTCCAAGGAAGCCTGGAAGCAATGGCTCGAGCAGCAAAAAATGCTGGTCAACGAGAACCGGCTCAACCTCGCCGACAAGAAAGCCCGTGATTACCTTGCGCAACAGATGGAGAAACACTTCTTCGGCGACGGTGCAGACCAGGCCGCCGGTTACGTGCCGCCCGCAGCCTGAGTTTTTTCCGCGGCGGGGTGCGCGATGAGCACCGCCACCCGCCGCAACCGGCGCGCCCCCGGCAGGACCGGTTTTCCGCCCGAGCATTACCTCAACCGCGAACTGGGGCTGTTGTCATTCAACCGCCGCGTGCTGGCGCAGGCGGAGAACCCGCAGCACCCGCTGCTGGAGCGGCTGCGCTTCCTGTGCATCGTCAGCAGCAACCTCGACGAATTTTTCGAGATCCGCGTTGCCGGCCTGCAGGCCGAAATCGAGGCTGGCAGCGCGCCGGTGAGCCCGGACCAGATGCGCGCCGAGCAGGTCTACCGCCAGGTTGCCCGCGAAGCGCATGAACTGGTTGCGCGCCAGTACGAACTGCTCAACAGCGAAATCATGCCCAGCCTCGAGCGCGAGGGCATCCGTTTCCTGCGCCGCAGCCAGTTCACCCCGCAGCAGGCCGAATGGATCCGCGGCCACTTCATGCGCGAGGTGATGCCGGTGCTGACCCCGATCGGGCTGGATCCGGCGCATCCCTTCCCGCGCGTGCTCAACAAGAGCCTCAACTTCGCGGTCGAACTTGAGGGCAAGGATGCCTTCGGCCGCAACTCCGGCATTGCCATCGTGCAGGCGCCGCGGGTGCTGCCGCGGGTGATCCGCCTGCCGCAGGCGGTGGCCGGCGCAGAATGCGATTTCGTGTTCCTGTCCTCGGTGATGCACGAGCACGTCGGCGAACTGTTCAGCGGCATGAAGGTGCTCGGCTGCTACCAGTTCCGCCTCACCCGCAACAGCGACCTGTTCGTGGACGAGGAGGAGGTCAAGGACCTGCGCGCCGCGCTGCGCGGCGAACTGCCGCAGCGCCATTTCGGCGACGAAGTGAGGCTGGAGGTCGCCGACAGCTGCTCGCCGCAGATCACCGCCTTCCTGCTCAAGCAGTTCATGCTCGACGAGGAGGACCTCTACCGCGTGGATGGCCCGGTCAACCTTGCGCGCGTGATCAGCGTGCCCGACTGGGTGGATCGCCCCGACCTCAAGTTCCCGCAGTTCCGCCCCGGCTTGCCGGAACGGATCGAGCCGGAGTGCGACCTGTTCGAGCTGATCCGAGGCGGCGACGTGCTGCTGCACCATCCCTATCAGTCTTTCCAGCCGGTCATCGGGTTGCTGCAGCAGGCCGCGCGCGACCCGGCGGTGGCTGCGATCAAGATGACGGTGTACCGCACCGGATCCGAGTCTGCGCTGATGGAGGAGCTGATCAGCGCCGCACGCAGCGGCAAGGAAGTCACGGTGGTGCTTGAGCTGCTGGCGCGCTTCGACGAGGAGGCCAACATCAACTGGGCGCAGCGCCTGGAGGAAGTTGGCGCCCACGTGGTCTACGGCGTGGTCGGGCACAAAACCCACGCGAAGATGATGATGGTGGTGCGCCGTGAGGGCGATGGCCTGCGCCGCTATGTCCACCTCTCGACCGGCAACTATCATCCGCGCACCGCGCGCATTTACACGGACTTCGGCCTGTTCACGGCAAACGAGGACATCGGCAACGATGTCGCGCAGGTGTTCATGCAGCTTACCGGGCTCGGTCGCGCGACCGAGCTCACCCACCTGCTGCAGTCGCCGTTCACGCTGCACAAGGAAATGCTGCGCGCGATCGAGACCGAGACTGCGGCCGCTGCGGCCGGACGCGAAGCGCGTATCACCGCCAAGATGAACGCGCTGCTCGAACCCGAGGTCATCGGTGCGCTGTACCGCGCCTCCCAGGCAGGGGTGCAGATCGATCTCGTTGTGCGCGGCGTGTGCGCGCTGCGTCCAGGCGTGGCAGGGCTGTCGGATAACATCCGCGTGCGCTCGGTCATCGGCCGCTTTCTCGAGCACACGCGCATTTTCCTGTTCCACAACGGCGGTGATCCGCGGGTATACCTGTCGAGTGCCGACTGGATGGGGCGCAATTTCTTCGGCCGCGTCGAGGTCTGCTTCCCGGTGCTCGATCCGGTGCTGCGCCGGCGCGTCATTGACGAGGGCCTGCAGCCCTATCTCGAAGACAACAGCTACGCCTGGAGCATGGCCGGGGACGGCAGCTATGACCGGCTGGTCTCCGGCTCCGGCGAGGCGGTGTCGGCGCAGGCCCGCTTGCTCGAACAGCTCGCGCACAAGCCGGGCCGATGAGCGCCGGGCCCGCCGCCGGCACGGAGACCGAACTCAAGCTGCGGGTGCCTGCCGCGCAATGGCCACGGCTGCTGGCGTCGCCGCTGCTGGGCATTGCCGCCCGAGAACAGGATCTCGAAGCCGTGTACTACGACACCCCTTCGCGCCTGTTGTCGCGGCAGGGCATCGCCTACCGCGTGCGCCGAGAGGGGCGGCGCTGGGTCCAGACCCTGAAGGGTGACGGATCCGAGTTCTCGGGGCTGCATCTGCGCTTCGAGGCCGAGTCGCCCCTGAACGGCGGCGAACCCATGCCGCAGCGCCTGCCGCGTACCCGCCAGACCGCAGCGCTGCGCAAGGCACTGGCGGCCGAAGCGCTGGAGCCGGTGATGCGGACGCGGATCCGGCGCAACATGCGCCGGCTTTCACCGGCACCCGGCGTGCGCATCGAGATGGCCTGCGACCGCGGCAGCATTCGTGCCGGCAGCCGCCGTGAAAGCGTGAGCGAGCTGGAGCTTGAATTGAAATCAGGGCCGGTGGAGGCGCTGTTCGACCTCGCGGCGCGACTGGTCGCCGGGCACGGACTGACGCTCGAGCACCGCTCCAAGGCAGCGCGGGGTTTTGCCCTTGCTGACGCCGAGGTGCCGCGCCCGGTGAAGGCCGCCGCACCCCGCATCGATGCGGCGATGGATGCTGCCGCGCTGAGTCGCGCGGTGATCGCCGCGGCGCTGGCGCAGGTGCAGGCCAACAGCGACGGCGTGCTGCGACATCAGGATCCTGAATTCCTGCACCAGATGCGCGTCGGCCTGCGCCGGCTGCGTTGCGCGCTCGATCTTTTCGCACCGCTGCTGGGCGAAGTGCTGCGGCGCGAATCCATCGCCTTGCGCGGCATCGGCAACGGTCTTGGCGAGGCGCGTGACTGGGATGTGCTGATCGATGAAATCCTGCCGCGTGTTGTTGAGGGCGGTCGCGCCGGCCATGCCGAAGCGCGTTTGCTTGAGGCATGCGAGGTGGCGCGCATGCGCGCCCGACGCAAAACAAATTCCATAATCAAATCAGATGGTTATGTTTTGACCCTGCTCGCGCTGGGACGTTTTTTCGCCGCGCCGCAATCGATCGTGGCTCCCGTACAGGGCGCCCGCGACCTCGCCGCCGGGATCCTCTCGGTGCGCCATGCGCGGGTGCTCAAGCGCGGCAGAAAACTGCGCCAGCAGGATGACGCGGGCTTGCATCGGCTGCGCATTGCGGTGAAAAAACTGCGCTACGCCGTGGAGTTCTTCAGCGCGCTGTTTCCCGCGGCGCCGATGCAGGCGCAGCGCGCATCGTTGACGCGCCTGCAGGATATACTGGGCCAGATCAATGATGCGGCACTGATCGCGCCGCAGCTGGAAGAGGCGCGGCGGTGCAGCGCGCGCATGAAGCGGCGCTGGCCGCAGGCGGCCGCGCAGGCCGTACTCGATTGGCAGGAGGCGCGGGCGCGGACGCAGCGTGACAGGCTGGCCGCCGCCTGGCGTCAATTCAGGAATGCGCCGCAGCCCTGGCTGCGCGCCGGCAAGGGCCGCCGCAAGTCGTCCTGACGCAGGGGGTGCTGTTCTGGGCAGTGGAAACATGAATCTGGTGTTGTGGCGGCACGCCGAAGCCGAGGATGGCGTGCCCGATGAGGAACGCAGGTTGACCGCCAAGGGCCGCCGCCAGGCGGCCGCGATGGCGGCCTGGCTCGACAAGCAGCTGCCGTTGCCGCGCCGCGTGCTGTCAAGCCCGGCCCGGCGCACCCGCGAAACCGCGGCGGCGTTTTCCGCCGACTTTGTCATCGAAGCTGCGCTGTCCACTGCCTCGACGCCTGCCCGATTGCTGCGTGCCGCAGGCTGGCCCGATGGTGAAGGCACAGTGCTTGTGGTCGGCCATCAGCCTACGCTGGGAGCCGCAGCAGCACTGGCGCTTACCGGCCGCGCCGAGCCCTGGGCAGTGAAAAAGGGCGCGATCTGGTGGCTGCGCAGGGACAACGACGACAGCGTGCTGGTGCGGGCGGTGCTCGCGCCCGGTGCGCTTTGAACAAGGGGTCGCACCATGTTTGAATCCGCCAGCCTTTCCCACCGCGTTGAAAAGACCGCTTACCGCAGGGAAGAACCCAAGCTGCGCCAATCGCTGCTCGATGCCCAGTACGATCTGCTGCGCAGCGGCAAGTTCGCCACGCTGATCCTGATTGCCGGCGTCGAGGGCGCCGGCAAGGGGGAAACCGTGAACCTGCTCAGCGAGTGGATGGATCCGCGTCACATCGAGGTCAGCGGCTTTGGCCTGCCCTCGGATGAGGAAAGCGAACGGCCGCGGTTGTGGCGCTACTGGCGCGCGCTGCCGCCGAAGGGCAAGGTCGGCATCTTTTTCGGGGCCTGGCATACCCAGCCCATCGTTGACCGCGTGCAGGGCCGCATCGACGCCGCCCGCTTCGAGCAGGAGATGACCGAAATCCTGCGCCTGGAGCGGATGCTGGTGGACGAGGGCGTGCTGCTGCTCAAGTTCTGGTTCCACCTGTCCAAGCCGCAGCAGAAAAAACGCCTGCGCCAGCTCGAGAAGGATCCGGTTACGGCCTGGCGTGTGACCAAGACCGACTGGAACCTCTACAAGCATTACGATGATTTCACCGCCGTGTGCGAGCCCTTTGTGCGCAAGACCAGCACGGGTGAGGCGCCGTGGCTGGTGGTGGCCGGCGCCGACGAGCGTTACCGCAGCCTGACCGTGGGCCGCACGCTGCTTGCCGCGCTGCGCGAGCGCCTCGACGAGCAGCCGGTGGACCGCCTGCCCGACCGCAACCCGCCATTGCTGCCGGCGGCAGACAAGCTGAATGTGCTGCGTGCCCTGCAGCTCGACCAGCCGCTCGCCAAGGCGGCGTACTCGCGTCAGCTCGAGGAATTATCGGGTCGCCTGAACCGCCTGTTCCGCGATCCGCGGATGAAGGAGATGGCGGTGGTCGCCGTCTTCGAGGGCAACGATGCCGCCGGCAAGGGGGGCGCCATCCGCCGCGTCACACGCGCCATCGATGCGCGCGGCTACCAGACCGTGTCGGTGGCGGCGCCGAGCGAGGAGGAGCGTGCGCAGCCCTACCTGTGGCGCTTCTGGCGCCACGTGCCGCGCCGCGGCCAGCTGCTCATCTTCGACCGCTCCTGGTACGGCCGCGTGCTGGTCGAGCGGGTCGAAGGCTTCTGCAAGGAGCCCGACTGGATGCGCGCCTACTCCGAGATCAACGATTTCGAGCAGCAGCTTGCCCGGCACCGGGTGCTGGTGGTCAAGTTCTGGCTCGCGATCAGCAAGGAAGAGCAGTACCGCCGCTTCAAGGAGCGCGAGAGCATCGCCTTCAAGCGCTTCAAAATCACGGACGAGGACTGGCGCAACCGCAAGAAGTGGGACCAATACGAAAAAGCGGTGTGCGACATGGTGGACCGCACCTCGACCAGTGTCGCGCCGTGGACGCTGGTCGAGGCCAACAACAAGTATTACGCGCGGATCAAGGTGCTGCGTACGCTGGTGGAGGCCATCGAAGGCGCGCTCGCGGGATTCGAGCCCGCGGCGGGCGTCACGGCGGGCGGCAAGCCGCGGGCAAAGCGGCGCAAGTAGCGTTTCATTCCGCCAGTGCCGGCTCCTGCGCGGTGACGATGTCGTTGAGGCCGGGCACGCGGATGTCGTGGCCGATGCGCGCCCACTCGGCCATTTCCTCGCGCAGCGCAGCGGCGGTGAGCGGGTTGGCCTCAAGCCATGCGGTGTCGAAGGCGAGGCGCAGCCTTCCGTTCTGGGCCCTGACCTCGCAGGCCGGCAGCCGCGTGTCGCGGCGGGCACGGCACAGCAGCACTGCCAGGCGCAGCGCCAGCACCAGCGGCCGGTCGGTTTCCAGCAATTCCCCCCAGGACTTTTTCAGCGAGCGGCGGTGGCTGCGCACCAGGGCGGCCAGCCGCTCCTGTTCATCGCGCGAAAAGCCGGGCATGTCGGCATTGCTGATGATGTAGGCCGAATGCTTGTGATAGCCGCTGTAAGCGACGGGGATGCCGATTTCGTGCAGCTTCGCCGCCCAACCCAGCAGCTGCGGCGCGGTTTCATCGGGATCGGTGGCGAGTTTGCCGTACAGCTCCAGCGCGAAGCCGGCGACGCGGCGGGACTGCTGGGCGTCAACGTGGTAACGCTGCATGAACTGCGCCACCGTGACGTCCCGCATGTCGTGGTGGTGGAAGCGGCCGAGCATGTCGTAGAGGATGCCCTGGCGCATCGCGCCGGTGGCCGGCGTCATCGCGTCGATGTTCAGCTCGTCAAGCACGGCATAGAGAATGGCAAGCCCGCCGGCGA
>JAJTHX010000219.1 GCA_021300125.1 Betaproteobacteria bacterium
CAGCTTGAGCACTGTCCCTTCATAGACCTTGCCCACTTCGACATCCGCAGTAAGCTCCTCGATGCGCTTGCGGGCGTTTTCTCCACCCTCAGACGAAACACAGGCGATCGTCACAGTGCCGTCGTCCTGGATATCGATGGTGGTTCCGGTTTCCTCGGTGATGGCACGGATCACCGCCCCACCCTTGCCGATCACGTCACGGATCTTCTCGGGCTTGATTTTCATGGTGATCATGCGGGGCGCCCAGGCCGAAAGTTCGGTACGAGGCGTATCAATCGCAGCACGCATCTTCTCAAGGATGTGCAGGCGACCCTCGCGGGCTTGGCCCAGCGCGGCATGCATGATTTCCTTGGTGATGCCGTTGATCTTGATGTCCATCTGCAGCGCAGTGACACCGTTCTCTGTGCCAGCCACCTTGAAGTCCATGTCGCCGAGGTGATCCTCATCTCCGAGGATGTCGGAAAGCACGGCAAAGCGGTTGCCCTCCTTGATCAGCCCCATTGCAATGCCGGCAACTTGCGCTTTCAGCGGCACGCCGGCATCCATCAGCGACAGGCAGCCGCCGCATACCGAGGCCATCGAGCTCGAGCCGTTTGATTCCGTGATTTCGGAAACGACACGGATCGAATAGGCAAATTCCTCGGCAGTGGGCAGCACGGCAACCAGCGCGCGCTTGGCCAGGCGCCCGTGGCCGATTTCACGACGCTTCGGAGAACCGACGCGACCGGTTTCACCGGTCGAATAAGGCGGGAAGTTGTAGTGCAGCATGAAGCGGTCGCGATATTCGCCCTGCAGCGCATCAATGATCTGCTCATCTCTGGAGGTCCCCAGGGTGGCCACTACGATCGCCTGGGTCTCGCCGCGGGTAAACAGGGCCGAGCCATGCGTCCGCGGCAGCACGCTGGTGCGTATGGTGATCGGGCGCACGGTACGGGTGTCACGGCCATCGATGCGGGGCTCGCCATCGAGGATCTGGTTGCGCACGATCTTGGCTTCTAGGTTGCCCAGTTCGCTCCTCACAACATTGATCAGGTCGGCGGATGCATCAGTCGGCAGCAGCTCGGCCACTACTTTCTTGGTGATTTCCTTGATCCGTATCGTACGCGCCTGCTTCTGCTTGATCTGGTAGGCGGCGCGTAGATCAGCTTCTGCCAGCTGCATCATGCGGGCAATCAGTGCTTCGTCCTTTGCCGGTGGAGTCCAGTTGTATTCGGGCACCCCGATCTCGTCGACCATCTCGTTGATCGCCTTGATCACTACCTGCATCTGGTCATGGCCGAAGACCACGGCGCCGAGCATCACGTCCTCAGGCAGTTGCTGGGCTTCGGATTCAACCATCAGCACGGCCTGCTCGGTGCCGGCCACAACGAGGTCGAGCTGGGAGGACTTGAGTTCAGTTGCGGTCGGATTGAGGATGTACTGACCGTTGGCGTAACCGACACGGGCGGCTCCAATAGGGCCGCCGAAAGGCACGCCGGACAGGGCCAGGGCTGCGGAAGCACCAACCATCGCCGGAATGTCCGAATCGATCTCGCTGTTCGAGGACATGACCGTGGCTACGATCTGGATTTCGTTATAGAAACCCTCGGGAAACAGCGGGCGGATCGGACGGTCGATCAGTCGCGAGGTCAGGATTTCCTTTTCAGAGGGCCTGCCCTCGCGGCGGAAAAATCCGCCGGGGATCTTTCCAGCGGCATAGGTGCGCTCCTGGTAGTCCACCGTGAGTGGAAAGAAATCTTGGCCGGGTTTGGCGTTGTGCGCAGCCACTGCGGTTACCAGCACTACGGTGTCTTCCATCGTCACCATCACCGCGCCAGAGGCCTGGCGGGCGATTTCGCCGGTCTCCAGCGTCAGCTGGTGACGGCCCCACATCAATGTCTTCTTCACCGGATTCAAAATGGTCTTCCTTTGGTCAGATTCTTGCGGCTTGAAACAAAAAAGACCGCGGCTGCGGTCTTGGGAAATTCAGGAAATGCTCAGCGGCCGGCGGACTCCGAGGAAGGCATCTCGAAAGGCCGGACTTCGGCCCCGCGCATGGCAGCAGTGAAGCGCTGGATGCTGCCCCGGATCATGCTAATGGCTGCGTGTTACTTGCGCAGGCCGAGGCGCTCGATCAGCGCCTTGTATTGCTCAGCCTTGGTGCGCTTGAGGTAATCCAGCAGCTTGCGCCGCTTGCTGACCATGCGCAACAGGCCGCGGCGCGAATGATGATCCTTGGCATGCGCCTTGAAGTGCTCGGTGAGGTCGGTAATGCGTGCAGTAAGCAGCGCGATCTGGACCTCGGGCGAACCGGTGTCACCTTTCGCACGCTGAAAATCTTTGAGAACTTGCGCTTTTTGCGCCGTGTTAACGGACATCGTGGTCTCCAACGAAAAAACGCGTTATTTTAACAGCTTAGCGATGAACTGCTCAAGTGCCTGCGGCTTTGGGCAGTACTGCAGTAGAGTTCAGGCGGACGGCGGCAAGCCCCTCCCCTCCAGCCTCTCCAACCCCCAGAAAATTGCCGGACCCGTCATATAACCTGTAAAAACCACCGGCCAGTCTGGTGGTTAAGCGTTGGCCGTTGCGGATCCGGGCCGATTCTGCGGCATCCAGCCGCATTTCCGGCAGCGCCAGGGCAAAGGCTTCCACCGGCAGCAGCCGTGCCCGGCGATCTTCCGGGCCTAACGCCTCCAGCTGTGAAAGGCTGATTGCCTGCTCCAAGCGGTAACCGCCAGTGGCTTCACGCCACAGGCCGCTCAGATGAGCGCCGCAACCCAAGGCCTCGCCAATGTCTTCAGCCAGGACGCGGATATATGTACCTTTGCTGCATGCGATCCGGACGAAAAAAATTTCTTCTTTAAAATCAATTAATTGCAATTCATGAATCTTGACTAGCCTGGTTTCACGCTCCACCAGTTGACCGGCACGGGCATAGGCATAGAGGGGACGTCCGGCCACTTTCAGCGCTGAATGCATGGGGGGCCGCTGCTGTAATTCCCCCCCGAATCGGGCCAGTACGTCCTGTAGCTGGGCTTCAGAGACGGTCACAGGGCGATACTGCAGGAGTTGTCCCTCGGCATCACCAGTGTCAGTAGTCAAACCCAGCCGGATTCTTGCCCGGTAGGTTTTATCGGCCTCAAGCAGAAAACGCGAGTATTTAGTGGCCTCGCCCAGGCCGACAGGGAGCAAACCTTCCGCCATCGGATCCAGGGTACCGGTATGCCCGGCCTTGTCGGCACCCAGCAGCCTTTTTACCCTGGACACGGCCTGTTGCGATGTCATCCCGCGCGGCTTGTCCAGCAACAGCACACCGCTGACGGCGGCCATGGCTTTCAGCAGTCCCTGTCTTTGCCCGCGTCCACTGCTTTGTCAATCAATGCGGACAGCCGCATGCCGCGTTCCACCGATTCGTCATACTTGAAACGCAACAGGGGAACAGTGCGTAACTGGAGCCGCCGGGCCAGAATGGAGCGCAGAAAACCGGCCGCGTGATTGAGCGCCCGTTCGGCCAATTCCTGCTGCACCGGCTCGCCGAAGGCGGTGAAAAAAACCTTGGCGTGAGCATTGTCATTCGTGACTTCAACGCCCGTCAGGGTCACCAAGCTGATGCGGGGATCCTTCAACTCGAGCCGGATGATTTCCGAGAGCTCGCGCTGGATCTGGTCGGCAATGCGGCGGCCGCGCGGATAATCCCTGGGCATCGCGGACTGCGGCGCGCCTTTTACAGCGTGCGCGCGACCTCGACCACCTCAAACGCCTCGAGCTGGTCGCCTTCCTTGATGTCGTTGTAGTTCTTCAGGGACAGGCCACACTCAAAGCCGGCCTTGACCTCACGCACATCGTCCTTGAAGCGCTTCAGCGAATCGAGCTCGCCCTCGTGAATGACCACGTTGTCGCGCAGCAGGCGGATGCGGGAGCCGCGGCGCACCATGCCCTCGAGCACATAGCAGCCGGCGACAGCGCCCACCTTGGAGATGCGAAACACCTGCCGGATCTCGACCAGCCCCACCGTGTTTTCCTTCTTTTCGGGTGCGAGCATGCCGGTCAGTGCGGCCTTGACGTCGTCCACGGCGTCATAAATGATGTTGTAGTAGCGGATGTCGACGCCGTTGCTTTCCGCAAGCTTGCGTGCAGCCGCATCGGCCCGAGCATTGAAACCGATGATGACCGCTTTGGACGCCAGCGCCAGGTTGACGTCGGACTCGGTGATGCCGCCAACAGCCGCGTGCACAATATTGACCTTGACCTCGCTGGTGGACAGCTTGCTCAGCGCATGGGCAAGGCCCTCATAGGAGCCCTGCACATCGGCCTTGATGATCATGGCCAGGGATTTGACTTCGCCCTCGGCCATCTGCTCAAACATGCTCTCAAGCTTGGCCGCCTGCTGCTTGGCCAGCTTGACGTCGCGGAATTTGCCCTGACGGAACAGCGCGATCTCGCGTGCCTTGCGCTCATCACCCAGCACCATGACCTCGGCGCCGGCCTGTGGCACATCGGAAAGACCCAGTATTTCCACCGGGATTGACGGCCCCGCGCTGTCGATCGTGGCGCCGGATTCGTCAAGCATCGCGCGCACCCGGCCGAAAACCGCGCCGGCAAGCACGACATCACCGCGACGCAGTGTACCCGACTGCACCAGAACGGTGGCCACAGGACCACGCCCCTTGTCTAGCCGGGACTCGACCACAATGCCCTTGCCCGGGGCATCCTTCGGTGCGCGCAGTTCCAGCACTTCGGCCTGCAGCAGCACCCGCTCAAGCAGGCTGTCGATGCCCTGGCCGGTACGGGCCGACCCTTCCTCGTACTGGGTGTCGCCGCTCCCCTCGCCAGGA
>JAJTHX010000139.1 GCA_021300125.1 Betaproteobacteria bacterium
GAAAGCACGAGATCGGTCTGCAGCGTCGCGCCGTTGTCCAGCGTGACGTGATAGCCGCTGCCTTCGCTGTCCACGGATTTGACGCCGGTACCGAAGTGCCACTGCACACCCAGCGCGGCGAGTTTTTCCTTCAGCAGCGTGCCGCCTTCGGCCGGCAGCAGCCGGCCCAGCGGCAGCGCGGCGATGTCGATCACCTCCACCGTGTAACCACCGGCGGCGAGGTCGTTGGCGAATTCGCAGCCGATCAGGCCGGCGCCGATGATGGTGATGTGCTTTTTGCCGTCCAGCGTGTCGCGGAAGCGTGCGTATTCATCGAGGTCGTTGACGGTCTGGATCGCGTCGGCCGCGTTGCCCTGGATCGGCAGGCGGATCTGGTCGGCGCCCAGCGCCAGCACCAGTTTCGAGTAGTTCAGCGTTTCATCGCCGATCTTCAGCGTGTACGCCACGGTGTCGATGGCGTCGATGCGGGTGTGGGCGCGCACGGTTGCATTGAGCTGGGCGGCCATCTGTTCCGGCGTGTTCAGCGCGATGGCCGCCGGCGCCTTTTTCGAGGCGATGGCGTTCGACAGCATCGGCTTGGAATAAAAGCGCGCGCTGTCGGCGGCGATGATGGTGAGCGGCGTCGCAGAATCGAGCTTGCGCAGCTCCTTCGCGGTGTTGTAGCCCGAGAGGCCGCTGCCGATGATGACGATGGGATTCATGAAGGTGGAAGTCAAGCGCTGGTTGTTGGGCAGGGCGGCATGGTATCAAACGGCCGCCGCCACGAGGGTTGTTCGGGGTTGCGCAGCCGGTGATGATGGGCTGCCGCACAAGATGCAGGCACCGCATTGCGGTGCCTGCATCCCGGTCATCACGCCGCCTTCAGCACCATCTCGAAGTCGGCCTTGGCGATGCCGCATTCCGGGCAGGTCCAGTCTTCGGGAATGTCTTCCCAGCGGGTGCCGGCCTGGATGCCGTGTTCGGGGTCGCCCAAGGCTTCGTCGTAGATGTAACCGCAGACGATGCATTCCCATTGGCGCAGTTCGGTGTTCATGGCGTCGCTCCTTGTATTGAAAGATGTCGTGAAATCAGTGCCGTGCCGCTGTCAGGATCAGGCGCCCTGAACCCTGGCGCGCACCGACCGGTAGTGGTTGGCGTGGCGTTCCTCGACCTTGGCCAGCGCGGCAAAGCGCTTGGCGGCCTTGGCCAGCGTGGCCTGGAAACGGGCGGCGTGTTCCTTCGATTCCACGATCTGCTCGTCCATTTCCTTCACCGCGGCCAGGTTGCCTTCCTGCTCGGCGAGGTGGCGGAACTGCGGATACATCTCGGTGTATTCGTAGGTCTCGCCGGCGATTGCCATGTCCAGCGCCTTGGCCGGGGTCAGCTCGGTTTTCGGGTAGAGCAGGTCGAGGTGGCCGAAGGCGTGCTGCACTTCCTGCGCGGCGGTTTCCTCGAACACTTTCGCGGTTTCGACATCGCCCTGCTCGCGGCAGATCTTGGCGAAATACATGTATTTGATGTGCGCCATGGACTCGCCGGCAAAGGCGGCTTCGATGTTCTTGACGGTGATTGATTCAGGTTTCATCTGCGTCTCCTTTAAGGGGTTGCGTTCGATCACTTGTTGTGCGTCGGGTGACGCATGGGACGCATTCTGCTGAGACCCCGACGATTGATCCAATTGATTGTTTTTAAACAATCAATAGGTAATGGCTATTTTAGGGCCGATATCATTCAAGTCATTGATTTAATTGAATATTTATTTCGCCGGCTTGATGCCGTGGAGCCGGCAGTCGGCCACCGATTCTGCGATCACCGCCAGTGCCGCCGCGCGGGGGAAGCTCGAGCGAGAGGCCAGCACCACGCGACGGTCGGGACC
The DNA here is from genome assembly GCA_021300125.1 of Betaproteobacteria bacterium. Taxonomy (GTDB): domain Bacteria; phylum Pseudomonadota; class Gammaproteobacteria; order Burkholderiales; family SG8-41. Next base: position 1,856 of record JAJTHX010000139.1, read on the forward strand.
CGGGCGGGTGAAGGGGATGTAGGTGAGCAGGTCCCGCGCGGCGGGGCGTTCCGGCACGGCCGAGGCCGGCAGCACGGTGAGGCCGAGGCCGGAGGCGACCATCAGCCGTATGGTTTCGAGCGACGAGCCTTCCACGGTTTTCTGCAGAGAGCCCGGCGTGGCGCTGGAGCGGTTCAGTGACGGGCAGGCGTTGAGCACCTGGTCGCGGAAGCAGTGTCCGGTGCCCAGCAGCAGCAGGCTTTCCCTGGCCAGCTCGTCGGCGGCGATGCTTTTGCGTTTGGCCCAGGGATGGGTCTTCGCCAGCGCGACGACAAACTGCTCGTCGTAGAGCGGCGTCACCGTGATGCCGGGTTCGTCGAATGGCAGCGCAACCAGCGCCGCATCAATCTCGCCGCGCTTCAGGCGCTCCGACAATGTGGCGGTGTAGTTTTCCTCCAGCACCAGCGGCATCCTCGGTGCGCGGCGGCGCAGCACCGGGATCATTTGCGGCAGCAGGTACGGCGCGATGGTGAAAATCGCACCAAGTTTCAGCGGGCCATCGAGCGGATCGGCGGCGGATTTCGCCAGCGTCTTCACCTTGTCAGCCTCTTCCAGTGCGCGCTGCGCCTGCTCAACCACGCGGCGGCCCGCCGGGGTGATGCTGACTTCCCCGGGTCCACGCTCGAACAGCTGCACGCCGAGCTCGTCCTCCAGCTTCTTGACGGCGACGGAGAGGGTGGGCTGGCTGACGAAGCAGGCTTCAGCGGCGCGGCCGAAGTGTTGCAGGCGGGCGACCGCGACGATGTAACGCAATTCGGTGAGGGTCATGGCAGCGGAACTTTAGCCGAAAGCGGCAGTCACTTGAATGTGAGCATGGAGCCGATGCAGGGCTCGCTGCAGCAGAGGTTGCCCTCGCAACTGAAAACCTGCGGCAAATCAAGTGTCTGGCTGCATGAGCGCGAACGCATGTTGGTCATTTCAGGGCGCCTCCGGCGCCCTTTTTTTGCGTCGCAGGCCCGGGCACCGGGGATTCCGCGATGCGCAATCAGTCGTCGAGTGTGATTTTGGCCTCGCGGATCACCCGGCCCAGGCGCTGCAGCTCCGCAGCGATGAAGGCTTCGAAGGCCTGCGCCGTGCCGCCGACCGGTGCAGCGCCGGTGCGCAGGATGCGCTCGCGCACATCGGGCGCATGAATCGCCTTGACCGTATCGGTGTGTATGCGCTCGGCCACCGCGCGTGGCGTTTTCGCCGGCAGCGACAAACCCCACCACTGGGTGATTTCATAGCCGGGCAGGGTCTCGGCCATTGCCGGATGATCCGGCAGCGCAGGGTTGCGCGTGGCGCCGGTGGTGGCCAGCGCACGCACCTTGCCGCTGCTGATGTGCGGGCCGGCCGCGATGGGTGACGTGATGATCAGCTGCACCTGGCCGGCGATGACATCAACCAGCGCCGGGCCCGCGCCCTTGTAGGGCACATGGGTCATGTTCACACCGGCCAGCACATTGATCATTTCGCCTGCGAGATGGGCCGGCGTCCCGCGCCCGGCCGAGGCATAGTTCAGCGCCCCCGGTTTTGCCTTGGCGAGCTGCAGCAGCTCGGCCACCGACTTTGCCGCGACCGAGGGATTGATCACCAGCACGTTGGAGGCGCCGGCGATCTGCGTCACCGGTGCAAAGTCGCGCCTGATGTCGTAAGGCAGGTTCTTTTTCACGCTGGGCAGGATGGCGTAGAGCGTCGTGGTGCCGAGGAACAGGGTGTAGCCGTCGGGCGCGGATTTTGCGGCCATTTCCGCGCCGATCAGGCCGCTGGCGCCGGCGCGGTTGTCGACGACCACAGGCTGCCCGAGGTTTTCGCCCATCTTTTGCGCCACTGCGCGACCCAGGATATCGGGCGCGCCGCCCGGCGGCGAGGCCACGATCATGCGTACCGGCTTGTTCGGATAGGTCTGTGCCGTGGCAGCCAGTGCCGCAAGCAGCAGGCCGCAACCGAATGCAATGCGCATGATCGCGCCCTGCCTCAGCGTTTTTCCGGTTCGGCGTAGTAAGTGGCCTCGGATCCCGGCGGCGGGGAGTAGCGGAAGGTGCCGCGACCCATGATCGCCTGCTCGCCGCCGAACTTCTCGATCATCGCCTTCTGGTCGGCCATGGCCTGACGGTGCGCGGCATCGGGATCCACCACCTTGCGCAGCGCCTGTTCGCATTCAGCCACGACCTTGGCATAAGCCGGGTCGCGGCCGAGGTCGCGCCGCTCCTCGGGGTCCGCCTCGAGGTCGAACAGCATCGGCGGCACGGTGGCGTAGTGCACGTATTTCCATTGGCCATGGCGGATCATGAAGGCGCCGCACATTGCCCCCGCAGCATGGTATTCGGAGAGGATGGTGCGTTTCGGCACCAGGCCCTGGGCAACATCGATCAGCGACGTTCCGGGCAGCTGCGCATCGTCGGGATGCGCCTTCGCCCCCAGCGCATGGATGAAGGTCTGGAAACCGTCGGCCAGCATCACCGGGGTGTCGCAGACATTGCCGGCAGGCACCCCGGGTCCGGCGATGATCATCGGGATGCCCGCGGATTCTTCATACATGGTCGATTTGCCCCACAGCCCGCGGGTGCCGAGGTTGTCGCCGTGGTCGGTGGAATAGACCACGCGGGTGTTTTCCAACAGCCCGGTTTCCTCCAGCGTGCGCAGGATCTTGCCGACGTTGTCGTCCATGAATGAGGTCAGACCGAAGTAGGCGGTGATCGCGCGGCGTACCATTGCCGGGTCGAAAGCCTCGTCGAAGCACTGGCTCTTGCGCATCGCGTCAATGAAGGGATGCTGAGGCCGTTCAGCTTGGTCGTACATGTTGGGCCAGGGCACCGCATCTTCCGGATACAGGTCATAGAACTGCGGTGGTGCGATCAGCGGGAAATGCGGCGCGACGAAGCCGACGTAGAGCGCCCAGGGCTTGGCCTTCAGTGCCGGCGCCTTGTGCTTGAGCCACTTCACGGTTTCATCGGCGATGTCGCGGTCGTACTGGGTGTATTCCGATTCGCCGCGGCCGGCTTCGGGCCCGAGCTTCAGTGCGCCGACACGGCGCGGCAGTTCCTCGCGGATCAGTCCCAGCAGATCGCCGACGCCGTTGACGATGTGCATGGGCAGGATTTCCTCGTCAAAGCCGTTGCGCTTGGGGTCGGAGTCAAGATAGTGCAGCTTGCCGATCGAGGCGACATGGTGGCCCTGCACCATCAGGCGGTGACCCCAGGTCGGCACCTTGCCGTCGTAGGCGATGGCGTTGTCCCAGTAGCGGATCTTGTGCACGTACTGGCCGGTGGCGAAGCTGGCCCGCGCCGGCACGCAGATCGGGCAGTTGGTGTAGGCCGAAGTGAAGCGGGTGCCGCGCGCGGCGAGACGGTCAAGATTCGGTGTCTTGATCATCGGATGCCCGGCGCAGCCAAGCACGCGCTTGTTGTGTTCGTCGGAGAGGATGAAGATCAGGTTGGTGGGTTGGGCCATGGCTTGCGGTTTCCTCGGGGTGGCGCTGCCTATTTGTATTTGGTTTTCAGGATGTCGCCGATGCCCACGCCGGCATCAATGTCGGCCTTGCGTTTGGTGTCACCGGCGTCGATGCGCCGCGCGACTTCCAGCACCTGCGCAGCCTGGTCATGCGGGATGAAGGCGATGCCGGCTTCGTCAGCGCAGGCGATGTCGCCGGCGCGCACCTGGATGCCGCAGATCTGCACGGTGCCGTTGACTTCGACGGTCTGGGTGCGCCACTTGCCGGTGATCGGCGTGAAGCCTTTACACCACACCGGCCAGTCCATGCTGCGGTACTGGTCGGGGTCGCGCACCGTGGCATCGACGATGGCGCCGATGAAGCCCTGGCGTTTGGCGATGGTCGCCGACTGGCCGCCCATGTTGGAGCAGCCGGTGACGCCCTCGATCACCAGCACGTCGCCGGGTTCGGCGAGGTTGTGCGCTTCGGTCTCGCCCTGGCCGCTGAGCTTGTCGTTGGCGGCCTTGTGGATTTGCGCGCTGTGGGCGATGTTGCGCACGGTGACCGCGGGTCCGACGATGCGCTTGCCGGTGTTGACCGGCGGCAGCACATAGGCCGGAATCACCGCGACCAGGCCCAGTTCATCGCAGGCATCGGAGAGCGTGCCGGTGAGATCAATCAGGCTGCGGAGGCCGGCTAGGATTTCTGGGGCCACACGCGGGATCTCCAGCATGCGGATAGCTTCGCGCGGCAGTTTGCCGAGGGTGGTCTTGGGCACGGATCCTCCAGAGTTCAGTGGGGGTGCGCTCAGCCGTCAGGCACAGAACTCGCCGCTGATCGCTGGCGTGTTGGATCAACCGCAGGCGCCGGTATAGCCGCAGGCGCTGCACCAGTCGCAGCCATCCTTCCGGATCAGCGTCGCGTTGCCACACTCGGGGCAGCGGCTGCCTTTCATCACTTTAGGTTCGGTGCCTCGTTCCGGGGTGGCAAGGATACCCATCTGCGTCAGTGGCGCGCCGCTTTCGTCGAGGATGCCCAGCATCGCGTAGCGGTGCAGGATCAGCTGTGCGACATAGGCCACGGTGGAGGGGAAGGTCGCCTGCTGGCGCTGGCCGGGCA
>JAJTHX010000087.1 GCA_021300125.1 Betaproteobacteria bacterium
GCTGGCAGACCCAGACTGCGGGCTGCGCCGTGCAGGACCGTCTTGAGGCCGCCTGCTCAGCCATTGCCGGCGTGCCGGTTGACATGGTCTGCGCCGGGCGCACCGATGCCGGAGTGCACGCGCTCGGACAGGTGGTGCACTTCGATTGCGGGGTCGAGCGTCCAGCCAGCGCCTGGGTGCGCGGCGTCAATGCCCTGCTGCCCCCGGCGATCGCTGTGATCTGGGCGAAGCCGGTGGGTGAGGGCTTTCATGCGCGTTTTTCGGCGCTTTCGCGCAGCTACCGTTATGTGCTCCTCAATGACCCGGTGAGGCCCGCGGCCGATCACGGGCGCGTCGGCTGGTATCACGCTGCGCTGGATCTCGGGCGCATGCGCGAGGCCGCGGCCTGCCTCGTCGGCGAGCATGATTTCAGCTCGTTTCGCTCGGCCGAGTGCCAGGCGAAGTCGCCGGTGCGCACCCTGCATGAGGTGGAGATCAGCGCCAGCGGTCGCTACCTGGTGTTTGACTTCCGCGCCAATGCCTTCCTCCACCACATGGTGCGCAACCTGGTCGGCAGCCTCGTTCACGTAGGCAAGGGCAAGCATCCGCCGCAGTGGATTGGCGAAGTGCTGCGCGGCCGTTACCGTGCGCAGGCAGCCCCGACCTTTGAAGCCTCGGGCCTGTACCTGATGCAGGTCGATTACGGGCCCGGGCCGGATCTTCCGCGACCGCGCCAGGCCGGTGCCCGGTTTGCCGCGCTGGGTGTTCTGGCATGAAAACCCGGATCAAGATCTGCGGCATCACGCGCCTCGAGGATGGACTCGCGGCCGCGCGCCTTGGAGCCGACGCCATTGGCCTGGTCTTCTATGAACCGAGTCCTCGCGCGGTGACCCCGGAGCAGGCCCGGGCCATTGCCGATGTGCTGCCGCCGTTCGTGACCACCGTGGGCCTGTTTGTCAATGCCGAGGCAGCCCGCGTGCGAGAGGTGCTTGCAGCGGTGCCCCTGCAGATGCTGCAGTTTCACGGGGACGAATCCCCGAAGTTCTGCAGCGGTTTTGACCGGCCTTTCCTCAAGGCGCTGCGGGTCAGGGCAGGAGTCGATTTGTTACAATGCGTAAAAGATTTCAAGTGTGCCAGCGGCTTGCTGTTGGACGCTTGGGTCGAGGGCATGCGCGGCGGCACCGGTGCGACTTTCGACTGGTCCCTGGTGCCGCGGCAACTGCCGTTGCCGGTGGTGCTCTCTGGAGGACTGGATCCTAGCAACATCCAATCCGCGGTGCGTGCTGTGCAACCCTGGGCAGTGGATGTCTCCAGCGGCGTGGAGTCGGCCAAGGGCATCAAGGATGCCGCGAAGATCGAAGCGTTCATCAACGGAGTGCGGAATGCGGATTTATGATTTGCCGGATGCGAAGGGCCATTTCGGGCCTTATGGCGGCGTGTTCGTCTCGGAAACACTGATTTCCGCGCTGGAAGATCTCAAGGCCGCTTATGCCCGGTTCAAGGGCGACCCGGCATTCCACGCCGAGTTCGAATATGAACTGAAGCATTATGTCGGACGCCCGAGCCCGATTTACCACGCGCGCCGCTGGTCAGAGCATTTCGGCGGCGCCCAAGTCTATCTGAAGCGCGAGGACCTGAACCACACGGGCGCGCACAAGATCAACAATGTGATCGGGCAGGCGCTGCTTGCGCGCCACCTCGGCAAGCCGCGCGTGATCGCCGAGACCGGAGCCGGCCAGCACGGCGTTGCCACTGCCACCATTGCCGCCCGCTACGGCATGGAATGCGTGGTTTACATGGGCTCGGAAGACATCAAGCGCCAGGCGCAGAACGTTTATCGCATGAAGCTGCTCGGCGCCGCCGTGGTGCCCGTCGAGTCGGGGTCGAAGACGCTGAAAGACGCCTTGAATGAGGCGATGCGGGACTGGGTGACCAACGTCGAAAACACCTTCTACATCATCGGCACCGTCGCCGGGCCGCATCCCTATCCTATGATGGTGCGCGACTTCCAGTCAGTGATCGGCAAGGAAGCCCTGGAGCAAATGCCCGAGGTCGCCGGCCGCCAGCCCGATGCGGTGCTTGCCTGTGTCGGCGGCGGCTCCAATGCGATCGGCATTTTTCATCCCTACATTACCCATGAGGCGGTACGCCTGATCGGGGTCGAGGCTGCGGGTTACGGCATCGAGACCGGCAAGCATTCGGCGACACTTTGCGCCGGCCGGGCGGGGGTGCTGCATGGCAACCGTACCTACCTGCTGCAGGACGAGAACGGCCAGATCGTCGAAACCCATTCGATTTCAGCCGGCCTGGACTATCCGGGTGTCGGCCCCGAGCATGCCTGGCTCAAGGACAGCGGCCGTGCCGAGTATGTCGCCGTCACCGATGACGAGGCGCTCGAGGCCTTTCACAAGCTGTGCCGGCTCGAGGGCATCATCCCTGCGCTCGAATCAAGCCACGCGCTGGCCTACGCTGCAAAGATCGCGCCGCGCATGCGCCCCGACCAGATCCTGCTGGTGAACCTATCCGGCCGCGGCGACAAGGACATGCATACCGTCGCCGAGAAGTCCGGTCTCAATCTCTGATCCGGGGTCGGGTTCCGACATGTCGCGCATCGCCGATACCTTCGCCCGCCTGCGGCAGGAAGGCCGCAAGGCCCTTATCCCGTTTTTCACAGCCGGTGACCCCGATCCGGCCAGCTGCGTGCCGGTGATGCATGCGCTGGTGGCCGGCGGTGCGGACATCATCGAGCTGGGTGTGCCTTTCTCGGACCCCATGGCCGACGGTCCCGTGATCCAGCGTTCCAGCGAGCGTGCGCTCCGCAACGGCGTTTCGCTGCGCGACGTGATCGGCTGGGTTGCCGAGTTCCGCAAGACCGACAGCCAAACGCCGGTGGTGCTGATGGGCTATGCCAACCCGGTCGAGGCGATGGGCGAGGAACGCTTTGCGAAGGTTGCACGCGAAGCTGGCGTCGATGGCGTGCTGGTTGTCGATTATCCGCCGGAGGAAGCGCATAATCTCGTCGGCATTCTTGATGCCGCCGGCCTCGACACCGTGTTCCTGCTGTCGCCAACGACCTCTGATGCGCGGCTGCGCGAAGTTGCCGCGCTGGGCCGCGGCTATCTCTACTATGTCTCGCTGAAGGGCGTCACCGGCGCTGCCAACATCGACACTGCCGAGGTGTCCCGCCGCCTCCAGCACATCCGCGGCTTTACCGGCCTGCCGGTGGGCGTCGGCTTTGGCATCCGTGACGGTGAAACCGCGCGCGCAGTGGCTCAGGTCGCCGATGCCGTGGTGATCGGCAGCCGCCTGGTGCAGGAACTCGAAGCGGCGCCGGCGCGGGCGGCACCGCGGGCACAGGCCTTTCTTGCCGGCATCCGCACCGCGATGGACGGCAGCAAAGCCGCATGAGCTGGCTGCAGAAGCTGTTGCCGCCGCGCATCAAGCGCGATGCCGGCACCCAGAAAAAAGCGGTGCCCGAAGGGCTCTGGAGCAAATGCGACTCCTGCGAAGCCGTGCTCTACCGCACGGATCTCGAGAAAAACCTGTTCGTCTGCCCCAAGTGCGGCCATCACAACCGCATTTCCGCCCGCGAGCGCCTGGACTGGCTGCTCGACATGGAAGGGCGCTACGAAATCGGCGCCGAGGTCACGCCCGTTGATGCGCTGAAGTTCCGCGACAGCAAGCGCTACCCGGACCGGCTTGCCGCTGCGCGTGGCGATACCGGCGAGGAGGACGCGATTGTAGTGATGCAGGGCGCGATACGCGACATTCCTGTGGTCGTGGCGGCTTTCGAATTCGGCTTTCTCGGTGGCTCGATGGGGTCGGTGGTCGGTGAGCGTTTTGTCCGCGGCGTGCAGTTCTGCGTCGAGCAGCGGCTGCCCTTCATCTGCTTCACGGCAACCGGCGGCGCGCGCATGCAGGAGGGTCTGCTGTCGCTGATGCAGATGGCCAAGACCTGTGCGGCGCTGACCCGTCTTTCCGATAACCGGCAGCCTTTCATTTCGGTGCTGACCGATCCGACCATGGGCGGCGTGTCGGCTAGTTTCGCGATGATCGGCGACGTGGTGATTGCCGAACCGAAGGCGCTGGTCGGTTTTGCCGGGCTGCGCGTGATCGAGCAGACCGTGCGCGAAACCCTGCCCGAAGGTTTCCAGCGGGCTGAATTCCTGCTGCAAAAAGGCGCGATCGACATGATCGTGGATCGCCGCGAGATGCGCGATGCACTGGCGCGCCTGCTAGCGCTGCTGCTCAAGCAGTCCGCGCCTGCGGCCTGATTTGCCGGCGCCGCAAGCGCCCATGCCGAGTTGACGATGCTGCCCGAGACGCTGAAAGACTGGCTCGAATACATCGAACGCCAGCATCCGGCGGCAATCGCGATGGGACTGGACCGGGTTGCTGCCGTGCGGGACGCGCTGGCGCTCAAGCCCGTGTTTCCGCTGATCACCGTCGGCGGCACCAACGGCAAGGGATCGACCTGCCGCCTCCTCGATGCGATGCTGATGCAGGCGGGCTACCGCGTCGGCACTTACACCTCGCCGCATCTGTTGCTCTACAACGAGCGGGTGCGGATCGGCGGGCAGGAAGCCGCCGACGCCGATCTCGTGCGTGCCTTTGCCGCAGTGGAAGCGGCGCGTGTGCGCCTTGGACTGCCCCTGACCTATTTCGAGTTCGGCACGCTGGCCGCGTTATGGCTGTTCGTGGAGGCCGGGGTGGATGCCGCGGTGCTGGAAATAGGCCTTGGTGGCCGCCTTGATGCGGTGAATGCCTTTGATCCCGACGTTTCGGTCCTGGTCAGCATCGGCATGGATCATATGGAATACCTCGGCGACACCCGCGACAAGATCGGCTGGGAGAAGGCGCATATTTTCCGGACCGGCCGCACTGCGATATGCGCTGACGCACAACCGCCTGCCACGGTGATCGAACACGCAGCCGTGATCGGTGCGCCGCTGCTGCTGATCGGGCGCGATTTCGGCTACCAAGCCGAAACGCAGCAGTGGCGTTACCGCGGCCCCCGCGGCGTCCGCCATGGCCTGCCACCGCCGGCACTGCGCGGTCCGGCGCAGCTTGCCAATGCCTGTGCCGCGATCACCGCGCTTGACCTGTTGCGTGAGCGGCTGCCGGTCAGCGCGGGCGCGATCCGCGCCGGCCTGGTCCATGTCGAGAATCCCGGGCGCTTCCAGGTGCTGCCCGGACGGCCGGCGGTGGTGCTTGATGTCGCGCACAATCCGCATGCCGCCGAGGCCCTGGCGCTGAATCTGGTGCAGATGACGGGTTACCAGCGCACGCTGGCGGTGTTTTCGATGCTGGCCGACAAGGATGTCGCCGGCGTCGCGCGCTGCCTGCGCGGCCACGTCGATCACTGGTATGTCGCGCCATTGCCGGGTCCGCGCGGCAGCGCTGCTGAACCGCTGCTGGAGGCCTTGCGGCAGGCCGGGATCACTGCGCCGGTGGAAGTATGCCCGGATATCGAAAATGCCTGTCAGCGCGCGAGCCGGGCTGCGGGTGGTGGTGATAGAATCCTCGCCTTCGGATCATTCCTCACCGTGGCCGCTGCGATGACGGCTTTGCGGCACCGCGGTAACGAATAAAATCCCTTCAAAATCAAATAGTTACTTCGTTATCAGCATAACAGCATGGCGAGAAGCGTCAGCGACGAAGAACTACAGCTGAAAAAGCGGGCGCGCCGCCGGCTGATCGGTGCCGTAGTGCTGGTCACCACTGTTGCGTTGGTATTGCCGATGGTTCTGGATTCCGAGCCTCGCCCGGCCAATCCGAGCATCAGCATCCAGATTCCGGCGCAGGATGCCGGCATCATCGCCAAACCGCCTGCGCCCTTGAAGCCTTCAGATCCTTCTGGCGCAACCCCGCCCCCGGTACCCAAGACAGGCGAAAAATCCGACTCGCTTGCGGCAGCCAAGCCTGAAGCGCAGGCTGGAACCAAGTCTGAAGCAAAACCGGAAGCCAAGGCCAAAGCCGAGGCCAAGCCAAAGCCTGAGCCTGTGGCCAAGACGGAGGCGCCGCCACCGCCTGAAAGC